>DMRT01000015.1 GCA_003455235.1 Chitinophagaceae bacterium | reverse complement strand
GGCCGATGCTTATTGAGTTCTTCCGCAAAGCCACCAGCAAAGTATGCGATGTACACCTGATGATTGAAGAACCGGGTAATTATGCTGAAATGTTTAAAAAAGCCGGCGCCGATATTCTTTCTGTACATATTGAAGCATGCCCCCACCTCCACCGCAATATCCAGCAGATAAAAAGCCTGGGCATGCAGGCCGGCGTTGCCCTCAATCCGCATACACCCGTGGAATCGCTGAAAGACGTCCTGGCCGATATAGACCTGGTGTGCATGATGAGTGTGAACCCGGGTTTCGGCGGACAGTCATTCATCCCCCATACCTTACATAAAATAAAACAGCTCCGCGAAATGATTGACGAGCGGGCATTGAATGTAAAGATTGAAATCGACGGAGGCGTTACGGTTGAAAATGCAAAATCCATCATAGATGCCGGGGCTGACGTATTGGTGGCGGGTAACACCGTTTTCAAATCGAAAGATCCCAAAGCAACGATCGCAACCTTGAAGAATATGTAAATCTGCCCGGGGCTGCATCTGAGTTTTATCATGACCAGGATTCCCATCACTCTGCTGCTGTTATTCTGCTGTTCCACAATATCAGCCCAACCAAAAAAAGTCACCGAGGGATACGTAGAATACTACGTGATCTACAGCTCAAAATCCTTTGATGACCTGTTACCTCCACCACCCCCACCGCCCCCTGTACCAGGTATGGGATCAGAGGATAAAGTATTTATTGGTGAGGAAGGCACCAAGGTAATGATTTGGTTCAAACCCGGCTATGAAAAAGCAGTTAACGAACGTTACGGAAGAATAACTTTCCTCTTCAATACCAGCAAGCAGTCCACCAGTATATTAACAGAGATCGACGGCAAAAAAACAGGAACCACCGCATCGGATAAGGAACAGGAAGAAGTTGACAATTACCTGGATTCATTACATGGAAGGAAGAGAGAGTCATGGTTTGTAAAAAGGACGGCCAACAGCGAAGAAATTAAAATAATCAACGGTCATCACTGCCTTAAAACTATCATCGTATCTGAAACAGTCAATGCAGTGCAGGACACTACAATTGTGTGGTATGACCCAGACATCTGGCTGCCAAAGGATTTTATCTTCTTCACCGACAATACAGACTACAAAGCAAGACTCAGTATTTTGAACAGGGTACCCGGACTCCCGGTGAAAGTAGACATCGCTTTAACTCCTAAAGTAAGGGCGTCGATTGAGTTAAAACAATTCATGGAAGGAAATAAACTGCCCGACAAAGCATACACAGTGCCAAAAGATTTTGCACTGAAACCATTGAAAGAGCAATACGGCCTTCACTGAATTCAAAAGAAAAAGTCAAAACCCAAAGCAGGGAATCCATTTTGCTTTTAAGTTTTGACTTTTGACCTTTTAAAATTTGATCTTCACCCCCCCGTTTACTACAAATCCTTCCGTATGGTTCCAGATATCATCAAAGCCGGGATCGGTATGCGGCGGGTTTACCACCGTTTTGTATTTGCTCTGCCGCTGATCCGTAAAATTCTCGAAATTGATGAAGAAGGAGAATTTGCCGAATGTTTTCTGCGCCATGAAACCGAACTCCCAGAAAGACGGCACTTTTGAACCGTTGTACAGGTGCTGTTGCCCGGTAAGATAACTTTCCAGTCCCAGTTTAAAATTGTCTTCCTTCTCATACATCAGCGTAAGATTCAGTTTATTCTTCGGTACCAGGGGCAGGAACTGATTCCCATTTACGTACTTCGCTTTTGCTTCCACCAATGTGTACCCGACAAATAATTTCAGGTCTTCTTTAAAGATAAATTTGACATTCGTTTCAAAACCGCTGCTCACCACCGGTTTTGTTTCGTTGTAGAAATAATATTTGCCAAACCCGTCTGCCGACAACACCAGTGGCTTACTGATGCTTGTATAAAAAAACATCTGGTTGATGCTGAAAGAAAGGGCGCCGCCAAGTCTTGTTTTGAAATTGATGTCAGCCGTTCCACCTACGCTTCGTTCGGCCACCACCTTATCCAGTGGCAGTATATCCCGGTATTGCATTCCTTCTGTTCGCTCGTTAAATACCGTGGGGGTTTTATATCCCAGGCCGCCGCTGATACGGGAGCTGATTTTATCAGTTATTTTAAACAGGGCAGATATTCTTGGCAACACAAATACCTGGTTCTTTGTATAAATACTGTTCTTCGTATTTGCCTGGTCGGCCCGCAAACCACTTTCCAGTTTCAGTCTTTCCGAGATATCCCAGGTATCCTGCACATAGATCCCGCCCGTGAGTGTTTGTGCATTCAGCAAACCGGTGTCATCCTGCCTGAACTTATCATACACCAGATTCAGCCCGCCGATGAGTGTATGTTTTGATTTGCTGAACATCAGCGACAGGTCTGTAAAACTATTTGTGTTTTTCCCTGAGAAAATATAATTGGGAATGCTGATGGTGCGGTTAAATATGCCAATAGCCTGTTTCAGTTTGAGTTTACTGCCCGGCCGGAATGTTTTTTCAAATTCCAGTGTTGTGGTATTTCTTTCCGTGCGGTTTTTTTCAAAATAGGTATGATTGATATCCGGTTTCCCGTCAATCACTTTCATATCACCGCCGGTATTACGGCCCCGGGTATAGCTGTTACCGATCATGATATACATGGTTGAACCACGATAAAAGAACAGCCGGGGGTTGATGGTGAAATTATTGCTCTCCGGCAGTTCTGAGAATTCATCATCATCCACATCATAAGCTTTTTGATAATTCAGCAAACCAAAAAATGAGTACCCGAACTTGCCGAACCGTTGCGACGCATAGCCACCGATATTCGTCTGCCCCACATGCGATTGATTGAGCATGATATCGTACTCCGCTTTTTCCTGCGGCGCTTTGGAAACAAAATTCACCACGCCGGCAATGGCCCCGCCGCCATACAGGGTGGATGCCGGCCCTTTGATCACTTCCAGCTGTTTAAGATCAAGCGGTGGTATTTCTAGAACGCTCAGTCCGCCTGCAAAGTTTCCAAAATTGGGATAGCCGTCTTTTAACAGCTGCGTATACCTCCCATCGAGCCCCTGCACACGTATGCTGGCATTGCCATTAGTGGCCGATGTTTGCTGCACCTGCAGGCCCGTGCTCTCATGCAGCAGCATGGATACATTGGCCGGGCGCATGTTGTTCTTCTCATCCAGCTCTTCCCCGTCAATTGTCTCCACCCGGGTGGGCGTGTTGGCAATGGTACGGCTGGTCCGGGTGGATTGCACAATCACCTCATCCAGTTCCTCCTCTCCGGCTGTTAATGATATCACGATGAGATTGGTATCTGCCAATGGAAATTCAAATTGTTTCCGGAGGGTCTCATAACCAGTAAAGCTGAATAAAATAATTTGTTTTCCGGCGGGTATATTAGTAAGAATGGCTTTACCATCGGCATCAGCGCCGGCCCCGGTGGCAGCACCGTGTATCGAAATGCTGGCTCCGGGCAGGGGCTGTTGTGTTTTACCGTCCCGGATGAGTACCGTCAGTTTGTTCTGTGCATTTGCTGCATGTATATATAATGTTGCCATCAGCAACAGGATCATTTTTTGCATGAATGTTCTGTTTGATTAAGGAAATGGTTCAACTCCTGCAGGCAGGATAATTATGAAGTCACCCGGGGCGGTTGCCAGATATTACCGAAATGATCAGAAGGAAGGGTAATGCTATTATAAAAACACGCCTGCCTTTTTGAAACCACCGGTTTTACAGCCGTAATTTTTAATGAATTGAAATTTGACGTAACAATATGTCCGCAGCATGCACAATTACAGAAAGGGGCACAGGACTCTTCTTCATCCTGGTGATTATGCCG
>DMRT01000016.1 GCA_003455235.1 Chitinophagaceae bacterium | reverse complement strand
AACTCTGCGGCTTCGCGAAGTTCTATGGCGGAGAAAACCTTCAGCCCGGATTTATCGATTAATTCTTTCGCCAATTCTGCATTGGTACCCTGTAACCGCACGATGATCGGAACATTGATGCTACCTATGTTATTATAGGCATCCACGATTCCCTGTGCCACACGGTCGCAACGGACTATGCCACCATTGATATTGATGAGTATGGCCTTCACTTTCGGGTCTTTTAAGATGATGCGGAACCCGGCTTCCACCGTTTGAGCGTTGGCAGTTCCGCCCACATCCAGGAAGTTGGCAGGTTCGCCACCGCTGAGTTTGATGATATCCATGGTGGCCATCGCGAGCCCGGCTCCATTCACCATGCAGCCAACATTGCCATCCAGTTTCACAAAATTGAGATTGAATTTACCGGCTTCCACTTCTGTGGGGTCTTCTTCGCTGGTATCCCTGAGCGCTGCAACTTCCGCATGGCGCATCAGTGCATTGTCGTCGATGTTCATCTTGCAATCTACTGCAATGATCTTATCGTCGCTGGTTTTAAAAAGCGGGTTGATCTCCAGCATGCCGCAATCGGAACCCACATACGCATTGTACAGGTTGGTAACAAACTTCACGCAGTTTTTAAAGGCAGCACCGCTGAGCCCGAGGTTAAACGCAATCTTTCTTGCCTGGAAGGCTTCGAGCATACCGCCCGGGTATACCCATTCCTTAAATATTTTTTCAGGGGTATCATGCGCCACGTCTTCAATGTTCATCCCGCCCTCTGTGCTGTACATGATCACGTTCTGACCGGTGGAGCGGTCTAATAATATAGAGAGGTAAAATTCTTTTACCGGATTGGGGCCTTCATAATATACATCCTGTGCCACCAGCACTTTGCTTACCAGTTTCCCGGCCGGGCCTGTTTGCAGGGTAACCAGGGTGCCGCCCAGGATATTCTTGGCGATCTGCATTACGTCTTCGGCTGTTTTTCCAACGGCCACACCACGCTGTTCGGTACCGGCTATCTTTCCCTTACCACGGCCACCCGCATGGATCTGCGCTTTTACCACGGCAAACTTGCTTCCGAATTGGGTATGAATTTGTTTATACGCCTGTTCCGCTTCACCGGGTGTGCTGCAGGGAATGCCTTCCTGTACGGGTACATTGTATTTTTTAAGTATTTCCTTGGCCTGGTATTCGTGAAGATTCATAAATGGAAAATTTCGGCGAAGATATATAAAACCGTTTGAAGTTTGAGGTTTATGGATTGAAGTTCAAAAGACGCTCCAGGCGGCAGAAACCCAACCTCAAACTTCAAACCATAAACCTCAAACCTGAAACATTCCTTTAACGTTTTTGCCCTTACCTTTGGCGCTGAACAGAACTAAACCAAGATGAGCATGATTGCGGAGATTAACGAAGCCGTTGATTTTATTAAACAAAAGTATAGCCAGAAGCCAGCCGTGGGGATCGTACTCGGCAGCGGCATGGGCAGTTTCACCGATGAGATAAAGATCGAAGCGGAGATCGCTTATAACGACATTCCTCATTTTCCCGTTAGCACGGTGGAGGGGCATAAGGGCAAGCTGGTATTTGGCGAGCTGGCCGGTAAAAAAGTAGTGTGTATGGCCGGTCGCTTTCATTATTATGAAGGGTATACGGCCGAGCAGGTGGTATTTCCCATCCGGGTGATGAAATTCCTGGGCATCGGGGCCCTGCTGCTGAGCAATGCGGCCGGCGGGGTAAACCCCTCGTTTAAAGTAGGAGATATGATGATCATCACCGATCACATCAGCCAGCTTACACCCAACCCGCTGATCGGGAAGAACTACAAAGAACTCGGGCCACGTTTCCCGGATATGAGTGAGCCGTATAAAAAAAACCTTATTGAAAAGGCCAGGAAGATTGCAGCCGAAAAAAATATTGCCCTTAAAGAAGGCGTATACGTGGCCGTAACTGGTCCCACGTTTGAATAGCTGGCCGAATACAAAATGATACTGGCCATGGGCGGCGATGTGGTGGGTATGAGTACGGTGCAGGAAGTGATTGCCGCCGTTCACATGGGATTGCCCGTATTTGCCATGAGCGTGGTAACCGATGTGGGCATCCGCGAAGAAGGCGAACCACCGGTGAGTCATGATGAAGTGCTGCAGGCAGCAAAAAAAGCAGAGCCCAGGTTCAAGGCATTGTTCTGTGAACTGGTGGCACAACTATAAGCAAAACCGATGAAGCGAATTGTTGCCTTACTGGCGCTCACATTCTTTTTCCAGTTTACATACGCTCAGGAGCCGGAATTACTGAATAAGATCGGCAACCGGGTACGGAGTTTTGGCGGCGGGGGAAAGGGTAGTGCCGATACCATCGGGTTTGTACACCGCGATGATAAAAAGGATTCTGTCTCCATCACGTATAAATTCCTCGATTCCATCCGCACCAATTATTTCGATTCGAGCATCAATGATTTCGATAAATACTTTTCGGTTCCTTCTTCTTACCAATATACCGGCAATAACGGGGCGGCAGCCTACTCATTGATCTATTCGCCCTTTGCAAAGCCCGGATGGGATGCCGGATTTCATGCATTCGATATCTACCGGTTTACATTGGAAGAATCAAAATTTTATAAAAGCAACCGCCCCTTTACACAGCTCAGCTACCAGCTGGCATCGGGTAAGGAACAGATGATAAAAGCCTTTCACACCCAGAGCCCCCGGCCCAACTGGAGCTTTGGCTTTGATTACCGGCTGGTGAGTGCCCCCGGATTTTTTGTTACCCAGAACAGCAATCACAAAAGTTACCGCCTGTTCAGCAATTACCAGGGCAAGCGGAAGCGGTATGCTGCTTTCCTTATCCTGGTGGGTAATACCATTAAAAAATCGGAAAACGGCGGCATCACCCAAGATTCGCTGCTGCTGGATCCCAATCATAAAAAACGCTATTCCATCCCCGTAAACCTGGGCAATGCCAACCTGTTTGAGCCCAACCCGTTCCTCTCTTCAGTAACCACCGGTAATATTTACAAAGACTTTACTTTCTTTTTCCGGCAGACCTACGACATTGGCAAACGGGATTCAGTTGCCATCAACGACTCCACCACCGAGTACCTGTTTTATCCCAAGCTGCGGATTCAGCATAGTTTTACCTACAGTTCTTATAATTTCTTTTATAAGGATGAGAAGGCCGATTCCATCATCTATAAAAACTGGTACGATACCACGCTGAAACTGCCCATTGATACTTTTTATGCCAAAGAACGGTGGTCGGTG
>DMRT01000203.1 GCA_003455235.1 Chitinophagaceae bacterium | reverse complement strand
CGAAAGCCAGCAACGCAACAACGTGGCGGGCGATTTTAAATTCATAGTGCTGGAAAAATTCCTCAGCCAGGATAACGAACTCCCCTTCTTTGAACGGGTGATCATGAAACTCTACTTCTGGCTGAAAGAGATATCGCTCAGCGAGGAAAAAGGCTTTGGCCTGGAACAAAGTATGGTGAAAGTGGAAAAATTCCCGCTGATCATTATGCCGGTGAGCAACCTCAAACTCAAGCGTGTTTACATCGACGAGGATATTTGATTCCTATCCTGAATACTTCATTGTATGCAATCCATTTCTCCGGAAGCACTCAAACAACGGATCGACAGCGGCGAAGACCTCCAGTTGATTGATGTGCGGGAGCAATATGAACATGATGAATTCAACATCGGCGGCATATTGATCCCGCTGGGGGAGATCGTGCAGCAGATGAATAAAATAGATACCGGTAAACCTGTTGTTTTTTATTGCCGCAAAGGCATCCGCAGCCAGGTAGCCATCCAGCGGCTGCAGGAAAAGTTTCATTTTGCCAACCTCATCAATCTTATCGGGGGTACGGAGGCGTGGAGGAGGGAGTTTGAGGTATAATGTTTGAGGTTTGAAGTTTGAGGTTAGGGAGAGAATCACTATTTTAACAGCTGCTAACAACAGCAAACATCAAACTTCAAACCTCAAATCCAAAACTGATTCTTGCTCCACCTCGCTCTTTATATCATCGGCGGTATTGTGCTCCTCTCCATCCTTGCTTACCTGCTCCAGGAGAAATTCATTTTCAAGCCTGAGAAATTAAAACAGGATTTTGTTTATAAATACGATGCCCCCTTTGAAGAACTTTTTTTTGATGTGGAGCCGGGAGTTCGCATCAACGGGCTGCATTTTAAAATGGAGAAACCGCTGGGGCTCATCCTGTACTTTCACGGCAACAGCCGCAGCATCAAGGGCTGGGCAAAATATGCCCGTGATTTTTACCGATATAATTACGACGTGGTGCTGGTGGATTACCGGGGTTTTGGCAAAAGCACCGGCAAACGCAATGAAAAAGCCATGCTGAACGACATGCAGTTTGTGTACAACCACCTGCTCACCCGTTTCCCGGAACACCACCTGATCGTGTACGGACGAAGCCTGGGCAGCGGCTTTGCCTGTAAGCTCGCCAGCGATAACAAACCCCGCTACCTGATTTTGGATGCACCGTATTTCAGTTTTAAAAAAACCATCGAACGTTTTTTGCCGATCCTCCCCGTAAAATACGTGCTGCGTTATCACCTGCGTACCGATAAATGGATAAAGCATGTAAACTGTCATACCTATATCCTGCACGGCACCCGCGACTGGCTCATCCCCATCAGCAACAGCGAAAAACTGCAGGCACTCAATCCACGCATGATCACCCTCATCCGCATACAGGGCGGCAGACACAATAACCTGCCCAGCTTTCCGGAGTATCATAATTTTGTGAGAGACATCTTGCAGTATTGAATCCAGATGCCGGATAGCGGATACCGGATACGGGTCATTAGGCTCTGCACAACCACAAACCTCAAACTCCTACCTTTGCCCCATGAACAGGAAACGGCTTTTCCGCTGGCTCAAGATTGTCATCATTGTGTATTGCAGCATCGGCATTGTATTGTATTACCTGCAGGAAAAATTCCTGTTTCACCCCGTTTCATTGGCAAAAGAGCATGTCTACAAATTCGGCCTCCCATTTGAAGAAGTAAATATTCCGTTTAACGAAACCGACACGGTGAACATGGTGAAATTCTTCCCCGCCGATACCGTGAGAAGGGGCGTGATCATCTACTTTCATGGCAATAAAGAAAATATTGAACGCTATGCAAAATTTGCTGCAGCTTTCACCCGGCATGGGTATGAAGTGTGGATGGAGGATTATCCCGGGTTTGGCAAAAGCACCGGCGAACGGACCGAAAAGAAATTATACGAACAGGCCCTGCAGGTACAAAAGATGGCCGCCAGCCGTTATGGTAAAGACAGCATCCTGCTCTATGGTAAGTCATTCGGCACCGGCATTGCTGCTTATGTGGCATCTTAAACAGATTGCAAAAAACTGATCCTGGAAACACCGTATTACAGCATCCCGGCCTTGTTCAGCTGCTGGGCACCTGTTTATCCAACCGGGTATATGTCGGCCTACAAAATCCGCACCTACCAATTTTTAGCAGAGGTACATTGTCCAGTTACCATCTTTCATGGAACCAGCGATGGCATTATTCCTTACCGCTGTGCATCAAAACTCAAATCGGTTCTGAAGCCAGGCGATGAGTTCATTACCATTGATGGAGGAACCCACCAGAACCTGGCGGAATTTGATTTATATAAAACCAAACTGGATTCCCTGCTGAAATAAACGATCAGGTGCTGATCAGGTTGCGGGGTTTGTTCTTCTTTATTTTTTCGGGCAGTGAATCCAGGATGGATTGCTTCAGCAGTTCCACCCGCCGCTTCTTTACAAAATCACGGGGTGTAACCAGGCTTACCTCCCGTACCGCGGCCGGTTGCCTGAAATGCCGCAGCAGCTGGTGCGGATGGACGAACT
>DMRT01000148.1 GCA_003455235.1 Chitinophagaceae bacterium | reverse complement strand
CGTCGTGGCGCAAAAGCCCTTCATTGAACAGAAACTTGATAAAACGGTGGTGAACGTCGATGCTTCTCCGTCCAATGCCGGTGCCACTGCACTGGAAGTGCTGGAAAAATCACCCGGGGTGAGCGTGGACAATGACGGGAACATCAGCCTCAAGGGAAAACAGGGTGTAATCATAATGATGGATGGGAAACCCACTTATTTATCGGGCGCCGACCTCGCCAATGTTCTCCGCAACATGCCGGCTTCTGCACTCGACCAGGTGGAGATCATGACCAACCCTTCGGCCAAATACGATGCATCCGGTAATTCCGGCGTCATCAATATCAAAACCAAGAAGGGCAAAGTGAAAGGATCCAACGGAAGCATCGCACTCGGCAATACCAGTTCGCTGTTCAGCCGCAACGGGAATACTGAGTTGCTCTGGAAGCCGACGCTATCTGTAAATTATAATTACAAGAAGAATAAAGTAAACCTGTTCAGCAATTTCGTTTATAACTACCGCGAAGGAAGAGGCCTGCTCGACATCACCAGCCGCTATTACGAAGCAGGTAAACAACTCGACAGCATCAACCAGGTGAATACCGCTTTCCGTTTCCGCAACAACAACTATACGCTGAAACTGGGAATGGATTATACGCCCAACAAGAAGAACTCATTCGGCATTGTACTGAATGGCTTCCTGTTTGCCGGCCGCCCCACGCCCACCACCTACACCACATTTTCAACACTGAACGGAGATGTTTTCTCCCGCCTAAATTCGCATACCCGTAATGAACTGAGCTGGAAAAACTTCAGCACGAACCTCAACTACAAACATACATTCGACAGTACCGGCACCGAACTGACGGTGGACCTGGATTATTCCGGCTATAAGAATGTATCCGACCAGTTGCTCCGTACCGGCTTCTTCGACGGGGATTACCAGCAAACGGCCGATTCCATGTTCCTGAAAGGGCACCTGCCTTCCGGCATTAATATCTATTCCATCAAATCCGATTTCACCAAACCATTCAAAAATGGGTTACGCATTGAAGCGGGCATTAAATCGAGCTACGTTAAATCAGACAACCTGGTGGACTATGTACGCAAGGCCGGCAGCAACTGGGTAGCCGATGCCCGGAACAACCATTTCATTTATGATGAAAACGTGAATGCCGCTTACCTCAACGCCAGTAAAGAAATAAAAAAATGGAACATACAGGGTGGCCTGCGCATGGAGAACACCAACACAAAGGGTGTGCAGATATCCAATAACTCTACCGTAAAACGCAGCTACGTAAGTTTATTCCCTTCCGCTTTTGTCAGCTACAAGATCAATGAAAAGAATATGCTGACCACATCGGTGAGCAGGAGACTGCAGCGCCCGAACTACCAGGACCTGAATCCCTTCACCTTCTTCCTGGATTCACTGAGCTACCGGCAGGGAAATCCCTACCTTACTCCCCAGTTTTCCTGGAACTATGAGCTGAAGCATACATATAACAATAAACTCACCACTACCCTGAACTATACTGTTACCAATGATGTGATCTCACAGATCATCAAGCGTACCAAGGGAAGCAATAACGAAATCATCGGGTTCCTTACGATCGACAATATTGCCAAATTCACCAACATGGGTATCGCTGTAAGCGCACCGGTGAAGCTGGCCAAATGGTGGAATGTGAACCTGTATGGCAACGTATACCGCAATCATTATGAAGGAACCTATATTTCCAATGAGAACGGAACATCCGAAGTGGTTCCGCTTGACCTGTCGTACACGTCTTTCAGCTTTAATGTAAATAACAGTTTTACCATCGGCAAGGGTTGGACCGCCGAACTGAGTGGATGGTACAATTATAAAAATGTACAGCAACTGTCATTGAACTACCCGATGGGCCAGATGAATTTTGGCATTGCTAAAAATAACCTGCTGAAAGGAAAAGCTAGCCTGCGCATCAATGCCCGTGATCCCTTTGGCTGGCAGCAGTACCACGGAGTAACTAAGTATGGCAACGTGGATATCAATATCCGCAACCGCTGGGACAACCGGCAGTTCGGTATCAACTTCACCTACCGCTTTGGTAAACAAAATGGACAATCTCGCCGCAAAGCATCCGCCACCGAAGAAGAACAGCAACGGGTGGGCGCCGGCGGCAATTAAGAGGCTTATAGTTTATCTCGTAAAACCATCCGTTGATTGGCGGGTGGTTTTTTATTTTACAGGACTGCCATCCTTCTTTCTCATTGCATTTCTGATAAAAATCTTCAACTTTACTTATGACCTACAGGCCAACGATCCTGAATGTATCAACAGGCATCTTCATTGTCAGCTGTGTCGTGTATGCCGTTGTCAATTATCCGATACTGTCGGCCAATGAAGGCTGGGGCGTTGTAGTCATGGTGGGACTGACAGCATCTGCATTGATCCCTTTGCTTATCGATCTGTTACTACAGGTCTTCATAAAAGACAAAAGAGCAGTCAATATAACCGGACTCGTAGTAGTCATTATTTTTGCATTATTGTATGTTACCGCTTAATCATTAACACTGATCATGAAACAAAAGATATCGCCAATCATAAAACCGGAAGAGTTGATCTCCCTGCGACAGGCAGAAGATATTGTGCTGATAGACGCAAGTGCCGGGAAAGTTTCCCAGGATCGATACAAACAACAACACCTCGATGGAGCACAGTATGTTGATCTTGACACCCAATTGGCCAATGTGGGTCCTGATGCTGCAAAGGGAGGAAGGCACCCCCTCCCCTTGCCTGAACAATTTTCAAAGACCTTATCAAAACTCGGTATATCAGCAGACAGTCATGTAGTGGTATATGATGATAAGAACGGGGCCAACGCCGCTTCCCGGTTTTGGTGGATGCTAAGGTCGGCCGGACATGAGCATGTACAGGTACTGGATGGTGGTTTTGATGCAGCGGTGAAAGCCGGATTTCCCGTCAACGCTGATACAGTAATTCCGGCAAAACCCGGCAGCTATTTGTTTGAAAAATGGTTACTGCCGTTGGCAGATATGGATGAGGTAGAAACCCTCCGGTTCGATAAAGACCATATCGTGGTGGACGTGCGTGATCAGGTTCGTTATGACGGCATCAAGGAACCAATTGATCTGATTGCAGGACATATACCCGGCGCTGTGAATATTCCTTTCTTCAGCAACCTGGATGCTACCGGATCATTTTTATCGGCACAGGAACTGAACAAAAAATATACTGAAGCCTTTAAAGGAATTGACCCGGAAAATATCATCGTTCATTGCGGGTCGGGCGTAACGGCTTGTCATACCCTGCTGGCACTTGACCAGGCCGGCATTGAAATTCCAAAACTCTACGTCGGTTCATGGAGCGAATGGTCAAGGAATGATAAACCGATAGGAAAAAAGGAGAATGGGTAGTATATTTTTGAACCACATAGGCACATAGGAAACATAGGTGTTCACATAGATTATTTTGTATTCCCTATGTGCACTATGTTTCTATGTGGTTCAACTTTGTAACCAGGTAAGGATCGGGGTTATCTCTCTTTTTTATTACCTTGTACACATGATATCCTTCAACGCCACCATAGAAAAATTCGGCAAGCAGGGCGAAAAAACCGGCTGGATGTACATTGTTGTTCCATCAAAAGTGGCCAATAAACTAAACCCGGGTGTAAAAAAATCATACCGGGTAAAAGGGAAACTGGATGAACACGCCATTGAAAAAGTATCCCTGATCCCGATGGGTGAAGGTGAATTCATCATTCCCATCAATGCAGGCATACGCAAGGGTACCGGCAAGCGCTATGGCGCCACGCTGAAAGTCCGGATTGAACTGGATAAGTCCTCCATCAAACCTCCTTCAGAACTCATCGAATGCCTGCAGGACGAGCCCGAGGCATTGAAATATTTCAACGCACTTCCGCAAAGCCATCGCAACTATTTCACCAAGTGGATTGATTCGGCCAAAACAGAACCCACCAAAACCAAGCGCATAGCCCTGGTGGTAAAAACCATGGTACGCAAAATGGATTTCGGCGCCATGCTGCGGGAGGAAAGAGATGAGAAGAAGAAGTTGGGAAGGTGAACCGGGTACTGGATACAGGATACGGGATGCAGGATACCGGATTATCCGGCATCCTGCATCTGGAATCATCTCAACAATATCGTTGTCCCCTTCTGCTCAATCTTTTTACCGGTTTTGCTTTCGGTATACTGCAGTATCCATACATAGGTGGCAGGATCAGCTCCCTGTCCTTTAAAGCGGCCGTCCCATTTCTTCGTCCAGTCTCGTGTTTCAAACAGCAGCTGACCAAAGCGGTTATACACCCTGAACCGGAGATCCGTTGCCATATATGCATTCAGTGGGTACAGGTAATCATTCAATCCATCGCCATTGGGCGTAAAGGCATTGGGAACAGCTATATAACAGGTGTTGGGAACTATGATCTTCTGAACAGCCGTATCAAAACATCCGTAGTTGTTTTGCACAATCAGGCGGGGATACACATTCCGGGTTGCCGATGTGGTGGAATAACTTTGTGGCGGAGGTGATGCTGCGGTGCTGATGCTGCCGTTATCAAATTCCCATCTCCAGGAAACAATATTACCGATGCTGTTGTCTTTGAAAAAAGCCTGGTCGCCCGGGCAAACAACCGGGTTGGTTTCAAAGGCGGCATTCAGTTCATTATCGAGCAGGATGGGTACCACGGCACTGGTATCGGTACATACCCCGTTTGATACAATCAGCTGCGTATTCTTGATTCCAAATGTGGCATAAATAATGGAAGGATTCTGTAACCGGCTGCTGCGCAGGTTATCAAAATTCCATTTCCATACATTCACTTCATTTCGTCCGTCGTGGAAATAATTGATGGTATCCCGTACACAACCGATACGCACATTGTAGGTAAAGTCGGCATTCACCGTATCCTTTGTATTGAAAATAATGAAAGCCCCTTCCGGCGTGAACTGGTTACATTCATCACCGATGGTGTTCATATCATTCCCTCTCTGAAGACGTATCCGGTACGTTCCCTTGGTTTGTATCGGCGCTGATAATTTCACTTTGATGATGGGGGTCAATCCATCTGCCGAACAGGTACCTGATGCACCGATCACTGTAACAGGGCCTCCGGTGCCGGATATCAGGTCCACCGCAAAATCAGTTCCCCCGGGTTCGATGCTGCTGCACTTCATATTCTTACGGAACACCAGTTGCAGTTCATCCGGCGCACAGCCGGGTTTTGTCAGGCTGTCCATCGGGGTTGGTATCAATGGGTATACTTCAAAGGAAACGGTTTCATCCACCGGAATTTCCCGGTCGCAGTTATCTCGTATAGTGGTATTATCGGTTCCTTTTCTTACGGTAAGTGTGTAGGTGCCGGGGGGTAATGGGTTATCTAATGTTAACACAAGGGAATCCATATCAAAACCAGGATTGCATCCGATGCCCGAGGCAGCAATCACATTGGCAACATTGGGGGTAAGCGTGAATTCAGAACCGGAAGAGGTAAGGCTGTTACACTTCATCCGCTTGTTCATCTTAACCGTGGTTTTGGTACCGTCGCAGGCGGCACGGGCGCTTAACAGGTGAGGCTCTTTTGGATCGGTGATGCTGGCGCTTCCTCCTGTAAAAGTAAGATCGTACCCGGTGGTGCTTTGTGTCCAGTTGGTAACCATCAACAAATAATCACGCCCCTGTGTAATGGTAGGCATGGCATTGAAGGGTGTATTGCCGCTGGCAGAACCTTCGCAATGAACATTTCCGCTGGCACCGGGCCTGCAACCGGTAGGTGATTCTGGAAATGGCGCTGAAGGATTGCCTCCTGCCCCATAAATATTGATCGATATAGCAAGGGAGGAATTCGAGAACACATCATTGGGATCATGCCCGGTGATATCGAAAAGAACCCAGTCATAATCATCCGTACTGGCAATGCCGCTGATCAGGAATCCCAGGGTTCCGGTTTGATAACAGGTGAATTTATACCAGAAAGACCTGGTGGAAGGAAATGGATCTCCTCCGCAGGCTGTTGGGTTAAGATCGGGTCCGTCACAATCAACCACCTGGCTTTGCGAAAAAACCGTGGTCCCGCAAACAGGGATCGCCGTAGGTGTCATACCCGGCAATGAGCAGGTTTGAGCATGAATCCCCGGAATTAAAACAACGGTAAGAATTAAAAGAGTCAATAGTCTTCTGGCCATATCTGCGGTAAAATTATTACAAAGACTCTTTATATGGTCTTTGTGCTGCAAGTGTTAATAGGATTTTAACAGGTTTGATGATGAAAAAGAAGCGATTACACAATGAATGGCAATTTTTATGCCCTTACTTCACTTTGCCTTTTATTTCCTGCAGTTTCAGGAGTGCTTCCACGGGGGTGAGACGGTTGATGTCTGTTTCTTCCAGCAGTTTGCGTATTTCATCAAAGGTAACCGAGTGTGAATCAAAAATACTGAGCTGCATTTTGGGAGCAGTGATGTTTTTAATATTGTTGACGGGTGCCGCCTGCCCTCCTTCCCTGCTTTCTTCCAGCTGTTTTAATATCTCATTGGCCCGGTTGATCAATGCCGGGGGCATGCCTGCCATCCTTGCCACGTGAATGCCGAAACTGTGGGTGCTGCCGCCGGGTGCCAGTTTGCGCAGGAAAATGATTTTATTACCCACTTCTTTATTGGTGACGTGGAAATTCCGGATGCCGGTGAATTTATTCTCCAGTTCATTCAGTTCGTGATAATGGGTAGCGAATAAGGTTTTAGGCTGGTGCGGCGAGTTATGGAGGTATTCGGCAATGCTCCACGCAATGCTGATGCCATCGTAGGTGGATGTTCCCCGCCCGATCTCGTCGAGCAATATTAAACTCCGCCTGGTGAGGTTGTTGATAATGCTGGCCGTTTCATTCATTTCCACCATAAACGTGCTTTCGCCGCCGCTCAGGTTATCGCTGGCTCCCACCCGGGTAAATATTTTATCCGTGAGCGGAATCTTTGCTTCGCTGGCCGGAACAAAACTTCCCATATGCGCCATCAGGGTGATGAGGGCGGTTTGCCGCAACAAGGCACTTTTACCACTCATGTTGGGACCGGTAAGTATTATGATCTGTTGGGAGGCCGGGTCAAGAAAAATATCATTGGCGATATACGGTTCCCCAGCCGGCAGGTTCCGTTCAATCACGGGGTGACGGCTGTCCCGGATATCCAGGATAAAATTA
>DMRT01000147.1 GCA_003455235.1 Chitinophagaceae bacterium | reverse complement strand
CGGGATGAAGTGCATAATTACGGCATCAGTTTTCATCGCAGCCTGCGCAGCAAGGGTACGTTTAAAAACGAATTGGAACAGATCAAAGGTATTGGCAAAGAAACGGCTGATACACTCTTAAAAAAATTCAGGTCCATAAAGAATATCAGGGAGCAGGATATGGGTGCATTGGCGGCGGTGGTAGGTAAAGCAAAAGCAGGATTAATTGTTAATCATTTCTCCCGTTCCTGAAAGACTGAAAATAAAAAGGGGCCAGAATGGAAATTCAGCCCCGTTTAAAATCCAATATCCTATGAAAAACCAAGACGAAGATAACCAAACAGCTATTTCCCGCCAATACCCTAATGTGGGTATCTATAAAAATTTGTTACTATTTAAAAATAATTACTGATTGTTCAGGAAATAAAAAAACCCGTCGAATAGACGGGCTTTTTTAAAGTATTTCTAAAAAACTACCTTAGTAACTCCATAGATCCTGTTCGTAGTTGAAAATTTTCTCTTTGATATTTTCACCTTCCAGCAACTGGAGGATGCCTTTATCTTTCAATCCCGGGAACTGTTCGATGTACCTGTCAAGCGGGTTGTCGATGGTACTCTTGATGATTCGTCCGTAGAACATCCTGCTTTCAAAAAGATCTTCCCAGCTCATACGGCCACCATAGTTTTTGCCATTATAAACTTCATAACGGGCAAATATCGGGCGCATATCAGGGTAATAAACCCAGAACAGTTCCTGTGTACCCACAAACTGGTTTGTTTGGGCTGTGTACACGTTCATTACAGGAGCGATTCCTAAGATGCGCCAGAACAGGCGTGAACTTTCTTTATCGAAGATCACTTCTTCCTTTATACGGAACTTGTAGAATGAATCCAGTACGATATCCCTGCTGAGGGTATCATACCTAGTCACCACACCATTCGAATCATAGAAAGGAGCTATAACTGGTTCTCCGGCCATTTTCTTAACGATCTCGGCCTTGGTCATCGGAGTGGTAAACCGGTCGTCGATGCTGGCATCGAAAACGGTTACCAGGCTGTCCTGGATGGCTTTGAACAGTATAGAAATGAAGCGCTGGTTGCCATTATTTTCATCTGCAGAATACCGGAACGGCATGTTGATCTTTTCCCGGGTATCTATTTCACGCCATATTTTATGACGGTAAATGGCATCGTCAGCCCTCAGGTTCTCATATGGAAGCGGAGTCCTGTCTTTGAGCATGGTGGTTTCCACCGCTTCATCCGGACGCAATGATTTCTTCACCGTTTTAATCGGCAGGCTGTCATTGGGTGGCGGGGGTGGCGGAGGTGCCACGGCTACTGTTTTCACCGTATCCGTTACTGGTGCAGTAGGGTTGATGGTAGCCTTGGTCTTCGACTTTGCCGTTTTACGGGTTGTCGTTCTCTTAGTAGCTGTCCTTGTTGTTTTCTTCTTTGTCGTTTGTGCGTCTGCAACACCAACAAATAAGCCAAGGCAAATGGCCACCAGTAAATACTTTAAGAATTGCTTTTTCATAGCGTTCTTTGTTTTTATGAGCTCCGGGATTTAGAATAACGAGAATCCGGGAGGGTTTTGAATTGTTCTTGTTTGTCCATCCGGACCAACTACCCTGATGTTATCAAAGGTTACGGTTGAACCGGGTACCAGCTGGTCCATGAAGGCTTTTGCGCCTGCAAGACTTCCGTTGGATAACGTAACACTCTTCACATTTCTGTCACCCGGAGTGTTAAAATATATAGTAGCACCGGTTACGGCAAACTTGGCTTCAAAGTCAAAGTTCTCGAGGTCGGCACGTACAAACTGCTGGTTCCTGAATACAACTGCCTGAACACGGCCGCCACCACTGGGTCCAACTTTGATGATAGGATCGGGGATCCTTTTTACACGGAATTTGAAGGAGGTGGTTTTGTTATCAGCTGTTACGTTAATAGTTGCATCCCCGATGGATGACACTTTTACGATGCGTTTTGAACCTTGGCCGCTGATAGTGGCACCAGCGCCGCTGATGGTTACATTGGTTCTGTCCCAACCAGTAGTGGAGCCAATAGTTACCGGGTTGTCTACCCCGATATAAAACACGTTCATTTTATCAAGCATCACCGCAGCACCACCGGGAGTACCTACGGTATATTCGATGTCTTTTTCAAGTTTGTCGGGCGTTCCATCAGGTTTGGTGTAAGTAATCACCACATGAACCTTTTGTTTGCCGCCACCGGAAACGTTGAATTTCTTTTCAGCAACACCATTTTCATTCAGTGCTGTTACCGCACCATTGATGGTAATGGTGGGTTTTGCTGCTGCATTGAAGGCGCCCACACCTGCAGTTACCACCATTTCTTCGCCCGGCATGAGGTAGGTTGAGCTACCGCCGGCGATGGGCTGGAACTTATCATAAATAAGTTTTACGGCTCCAATCTGGTTGTGGCAATAGGTTACCACCTGGTTTTCTGCATTCTTGATATTGTTCTGGAATTTGCTGAGCATGGTCAATGCCGCAACGGTAGGAGTCATATGGAAATAGGTGGTGGTAAAGCTTTTTACCTTCCCTTCCTGGCCCTTAGGCACGTCTACGGAAACAGCAAAGTTTGATTCAAATTCCTTCCTGATAGAGGGATCAATATTCAGCATAGCTTCTTTATAGTCCTTCAGTCTCTTTTCAAGGTCTGGTCCTTTTCCGTTGGTTTCAAATAAACGGGTTGACGCATCAAGGTTATCTTCTTTAAAATCTTCCACCTGCACACCGTTCTTTTCTTTCATTACTTTTCCTGCTCCCATTTTCAGTTCTTCTTTCAGTTGGTCGATATAAACGGCCATCTTAGAAGACAACTCTTGTGCCTGTAATGCTTTGGGTTGCCAGATCTTGGCTTTTTCAGCCGATTGAGGATCAGCTAATTTTTCATTTAATGATTTATATAAAACATCATTTGCTTTAGTGATACTGGTTGTTGAGCCAAGCAGACTTTTGTCCACTGTTTTAAAGGCTTCTATCACCTCTGCTGAAACGTTCAGCGCCAGGATAGCAGTCAGCACCAGGTACATGATGTTGATCATCTTTTGCCGGGGCTCTCTAGGTAAAGCCATAGTATTTTAATTTACGATTGTTAGTTTTAAATTGTTTAGTCCCTTTTCTGTGAAGCAATATTAACGGCCCTGCATAGCGCTCAGCATATTGCCATATACTGAGTTCAGTTTGCCGAGGTTATTAGCCAGCACACTGATCTGCTCTTTTGCTTTACCTGCATCTTCCACTGTTCCCATCATGGTCTGACTGGCTTCAGCCAGCTTACCGTAGAAGGTGTTCAGTGATTTCAGGTGGTTATTGCTTTCTTTCAGTTCCAACTCGTAAATTGTATTTAATGACCCCAGGTTTTTCGTCAATACCTGTACCTGCTCGTGGAAACCTTTAGCACTTTCAGCTGCATTGCTGAAACTACCCATGGTGGCAGCGCTGCTCGCAAAAGCTGTCGTCATATTGCCCAATGCAGTGGTTGCCTCTTTCGTTTTGTTGCTGAAGTCCCCGGTGTTCTTAACCACATCGCCGATCTCAGACATATTGCCCACAGTACCTTGCAGTTTTTGGAAACCTTCGCCCAGTTTTTTCAGGCTTGTTGGAGTAATATCGGCCTGCTGTAACATTTTATCCATAGACTGCAGAGAAGGGTTTTCAATTTTATCTTCAGGCTGGTCGTCTTCTTCATGGTGCTTCGGCTTGATCCACTCAATAGCTGCATAAACCAGGAAGATTCCTGTTTCAGTCCACATCCCGATGGTTAACATCATATCGGCGTAAGACTGGTGAGTAAGTTTTGCCCAGGCAGCAAAGATGATTACTGCAGCACCGGCACTTACCAATACATCAATGAGAGTTAGGAAGGTTCTTTTGTTGTGAGCCATGGTTGAAAAATTTTAAGTTTTAACTGGGGATTATTTAAAGTTTGATTACACAAAAGTTATGGAGTACCTGTTTTCAATACTACAGGTACCCCGCATTCATTCTTAGTTTTGGAAACTGTTTACTTTTTGCCCTTTTTCTGAGCCGGTGGCAAATCAATTACACAACGGAAGCCGATGTAAGATTTCGCTGTATCCTGGTATTCATACGCCCTGGTTCCGGTCCTCAGCAGGTAACCAACGTCTTTCCAGCTGCCGCCACGCAATACTTTACGCTTGTCACGTGGCTTATCGGTTTCTTTAGCATTGTAACGAATATCAGGATTCATATCATGCTGGAAACTGTAAGCTCCTTCGTAGTATAAAGATGAGGTCCATTCTGCCACGTTGCCGGCCATGTTATACAGACCGAAGTCATTTGGCCAGTAAGCGTCTGCACGAACAGTATAGAACCCTCCATCTTCCGGATAGTTACCCCTGCCAGGTTTGAAGTTGGCGAGGAGACAACCTTTTTTGTTACGGAGATAATAACCACCCCACGGGTAATCAGCCTGTGAACGCCCGCCCCTTGCGGCATATTCCCATTCTGCTTCTGTCGGAAGCCTGAAATCAGATTCGCTTCCCCTTTTCTTTGATTCGAGATAGGCATTCAGGTAATGTGTTCTCCATTCGCAGAAAACAGTGGCCTGCTTCCAGTTGACACCTACCACCGGGAAATTACCGAATGCAGGGTGACTGAAATATTTTTTAGCCATGGGCTCATTATACGAGTAGGCAAAGTCTCTAACCCAGCAAAGAGAGTCAGGATAAACAGGAACCGGCTTCTTGATGATGAACTTAGACCTTGGCACAGTAGCATCCCTGTTTTGTGCTGCGGCTTTGTAGTCGAATATTTCTGATTGGTAAACTATCTTGTTGGCATCGATTTCCTTTTTACCGAAAATGCGGTTATCGGGAGTAACGATGATGGCATCGATTTTTTCCAGGGTTGCTTTATCACTCCATTTGATGGTGGTGGCTTTTTTCCAGTCGATGTACTCATTGCCATCCGCACCCTGTTTAACATAGCCCATCAGTTTTGCAGCAATTGAATCACGAACCCAATTGGTGAACTGGCGATACTCGTTATTGGTTATCTCCGTAGCATCCATCCAGAATCCGCTGATAGAAACAGATTTGTTGCGTGCAGTAAGTGCATAACTGAGGTCTTCATCACTGGCACCCATGTGGAATGTTCCTGGTGGAATGTAAACCATACCCGGAGGTTTGGGTAAGCTCCATTTTGAAGAAGGAGCAACGCCGATCAACTGGCCTTTATCCACAGCGTAACCGCCGCCTGATTTGCTCCCTGATTTTTTACAACTGGTTGTTGTAGATGCGACAGCTATTACAGCCATCAGATAGAACAGCCTGTACTTCATTGTTTTTAACTTTGAGGGTATTGGGCAAATGTAATGATTATTTTGATTTAACATCGCTTTCGGGTTGAATCAGTAATATTTTTTTCAACAAATTACAATCCTGAAAAGGGTAAACGGTGGAATTTTACAAATATTGTGTTTCATCCATTAGTTATTGTTCACGTTATTAAGCAATAAAAGCAGCTCACCCAACTCAAAAACCGGGGCCTGACACTGGTAGTTTTTGCAAAAATAAAAGCTGGTTTTTTCACGGTAGTTTTTACCCCGGAGCATCGGAAAAGAACCATTCTCCTGGTGGGCACATTGGAGTACCTTATTAGGCAGGTAGTGGCGCAATAAAAGGTCCCTCTCCTCCCTAAAATCGCTGCCTGTAATTACGATCTCCAAATGGCCATACAACTCCCTCATTATCAATATTCCCCAATAAGAAAATGAAGTTGGGTAATTTACGATTGCCGTACGTAGACTGACGAGTGCATTTACGGCAATTGCCTGCCATTCC
>DMRT01000122.1 GCA_003455235.1 Chitinophagaceae bacterium | reverse complement strand
ACACGGAACAGGTGGCCAGGAATGGATTTATCCTGTCGCTCCTTTCAGCCACCCGGTTTGACAGAAAAAAGTACTTTACCTATTTTGGCAATCGGGTTTATGAAAAATTCATCAACGATTAAACAGTGGCTGACCGCAATGATCTTCATTGCCTTTGCTGCCGCCTGCAGCAGCAGTAAACGATTCACCATTCCTGTTCCGCCAGCGGGCAGCAACCGCATAAGCGGCCTTTCATTTTTTCAAATGACGTCTTCCTGGAAGTGGAAAGAAAGGGATTCGCTGGCTGTGAAAGAAATACTTTCTGGCAATATTCCCTCCTTCCTGCACAAATTTATTGCGGTTGTTTCTGAAATAAAAGACAGTACCGGAATCACCCATCGGGCTGTTTTTTATGTATCGCCTGATTACCTGTGCATCGGAACCGATGAAGATTGGGCAAGAATACCCCTTACCCCGATGGCAGCACAAAGGATAGCCGACAGCTTTCATTGCTTTCTTCCCACCCGGAAGATGGTGGATCTCACCTGGCAGCAGTCGGCGGTGAAACCGGAACCCATCCCCATGTATGAATACCGCGACAGCAGCATTACCATGTACCGGCATCACCAGCTTATTGAAGAGCAGCGCAGGAAAAAAAAGGGACTGATTGCCGGCATTAAAAAAGACGTGGTGATCTCCGGAAAAATATCCCGTGATCCCAAACCAAACCGGGTAGCTATTTATGGATGGCATTACCAAACAGGCAAACCAATACAGCCATTGTATACCGGTCACATCAACTGGTATGTGGATTACAGCCATGGTGCCCGGCTGGTGTACCGGAATATAAAAGTAGATGGGAAAATAATGGACTACATCGATGTGCTGAATCACCCGGTATACAAGTACCTGCTCTGCGATGAGGAGTTTTGTGACTTTTACCGCTATCCTTATTAAAGTAAGGGTTTATCCCCGGGGCCATGGTTATCAACTGCTAAGAGGGGCATTTACCCCTGTATAGGACAAATACTACGTGGCAAAAGCCTTTATATCTACATTTTTCCATATCTGCCATACTTAACTTCACATCCCGAACGTTAAAGGGTTTCCAGTTCAATCCATATTCTGTAATAAAACAACAAAATCTATTTTATGAATGGCAATTATAACCAGACGGAGCTTTTGCTCATGGTAAACACAAAGTTCTTTTCGAAGCAACTGCAGAAAGTGAACCGTGGAAACGCAAGAGACTGGCATTCAAAAAAAGAACAACTCATTGAAGCCTGCTGGGATGGCCTGGCAACGGAAATGCTGCCCGAATGCTTTACGAAAGACAGCAAAGCCGACCTGTGGGAGATACTCGACGGCAATACCTATATTGATCTTGAATTTTGTGAAGGCCGGATAAGAAAAGATAAAGAGCACTCGCTGAATCCCTATGTGTTCATGCAGGTGCAGGGTCTTAATTGATACGTTCTGAAATCAACTGACTGCTACACGAACCTATAAGTCCTTACCGGCTTATAGGTTTTTTATTTTCCAAAAGCCGGGATGCGGATGCCCAGTCCGGCACCGGATGCATAGATGATCTTCCCGTTATCGAACCCCACCCCTTCTGCAATGTCTTCTGCCAGCAGTAATGGTCCGTCCATGTCTACGTGGTCGAGCAGGGGCGCCAGCTGCGCAATGGCCGCTGTGCCCACCGAGCTTTCGTTCATACAACCGATCATCACCTGCATACCCAGTTCTCTTGCCCGGGCAATCATTCTGCGTGCCGGGGTAATGCCGCTGCACTTGGTGAGTTTGATGTTGATGCCGTGAAAATGCTGGTGGCATTTTTCCACGTCGGTTTCAAACACGCAGGCTTCATCGGCAAATAAAGGCAGGGGTGATTTTTCATAAAGCAGTTTCATCCCTTCCCAATCGTCTTTTGCCAGCGGCTGTTCCACCAGTTCCACTCCCAGGGCCTTCAGTAAGGGTATCTTCTCCAGTGCCTGCTCCAGGGTCCAGCCGGCATTGGCATCCACCCGGAGAACGGCATTGGTATGTTTGCGGAGTTCGGCCACCATGTCGATGTCGTTCTCCACGCCTACTTTAATTTTATAAATGGGCCATGGCTTCTCTTTCAGTTTGTTCACCATGTTGCCGATGCTGTCGATGCCGATGGTATAATCCGTAACCGGCGACTTCGATGTATTGAGCTGCCAGAGTTCGTGCAGTTGTTTCCGCTTCAGTTTGCCATACAGGTCCCACCCGGCCATGTCAAGCGCACAAACCAGGAAGGGGTTGGCCGGGAAAAGATGATGCAGGTAATGCCAGTATCGTTCGGGATCGGAGAAAGCGAATTTTTCAACGAATATTTTTTTGGCTTCCAGGTCGGCCGCCATTTGTTCAACGGGTATGTTGTAATAACTGATGGCCGGCGCTTCACCATAACCGCAGACGCCCATGAATTCAAGTTCGGCAACAAAAGTGGGCTGGTGTGTTTTGGTTCCTTTGGAAATGCGGAACGGGTGGCGGAACGGGAGGTTGAATGTTTTATACCTGACTTTCATGATACCAGATTGATCAGCGGCCGCTGGCCTGAACATATCCTTTCAGCTCTTCATTGAAGGCTGTTTTTTTCAGCAGGTCTTCCAGGTTGATGTGCATGCGGTAGTTCCAGTAATGCTCCGGTTCGGATGGATTGTTGATGCGTTCCTCCCTTGGGTCTTCCCGGCGTATGTCGGCATTCATGCCCATGAGGTCCTGCAGCTGGAATACACACCACATGGCGGGCGAATACAGGTGCTGCACGATGATCTCTTTATTGATCCATGGCTCGCAGTATTCCGGGGCCTCGCCTTCATGATTCAGCATCATGTTGTAAAAACGCCTGGTTTTGAAACTGTCTTCTTCCCACCAGCCGCGGATGGTGCTCATATCATGGGACGAAGGCGTAACTACACTTAAATAAGGAGCGTCTTTCGGATGAAAGAATTCGATACCGGTTTTCTTTGGCATGCGCTGGATCTCGAGGCTTAATATGCCCAGCTGTTCCATCACATCGGGAACGCAGTGCGGCACCATACCCAGGTCTTCACCGCATACCAGCATGTTGGTATTGCGCTTCAGCCCGGGTAATTTTTTCAGCGCTTCCTGGCGCCACATTTCATCCTGGCGGTGATAGAAATAATCGACGTATAATTTTTTCAGCGCTTCCTGCGACTGCGGATCGAGGTATTTGAATGAGTACGTGTCTTCCATCGAAATGCGGAAGTGAAACTGCTGCCCGTTGGAGCCGGGCACTTCAAAGAAAATGACATTGCTGATCACGTCGTACAATCCCAGCTTTACGTCCTTACTGAATGTGCTGTTCTTTGAAAAATATTCTTCCACTTTCCGCTGCGTGTTGAAACTGTCTTTGAGTTTGTTTCCATTGAAGAAAGTTTTCTTCACAGCATCTTTCTGTTCACCGAAAAGATCATACAGGATGGCATCGGTAACATAAGGCTGCGTATACCGGTGGCGTTCAAAAACAATCTTCCGTTCAAACAGTTCGTTGATGGAAACCGGGATGGCAGGAATAAAGCGTGCCATGATGCCTTCCACGGCATGGGCCGGGATGCTCCAGATGCGGAAGAAGCCGAGGATGTGATCGATGCGGAAAGCATCGAAGTAGGTACTCATCTGTTCAAAGCGCTTGCGCCACCAGGTAAACCCGTCCTGCTGCATCACTTCCCAGTTGTAAGTGGGGAACCCCCAGTTCTGTCCTTTGGCGGTGAATGCATCGGGCGGCGCACCGGCCTGTTCATCCATGTGATACAGTTCGGGTTCCACCCAGGCATCCACACTGATGCGGCTGATGCCGATGGGAATATCGCCCTTGATGATGATGCCGTTTTTATGTGCGTACCCTGTGGCTGCTTTCAGCTGCAGGTGCAGGTGATACTGGGCAAAGTAATGAACAGCAATTTCGTCGTAATGGCTTTGTGTACTGCTGATGAGCTGCTGGATGGATTGCTCATCATACACGGCATGGGTTTCCCATTTATTAAAATCAGCAGTGCCGTATTTATCCCGCAGGTAAGAAAAAGCGGCATAAGGTTCCAGCCAGTACCGGTTCAGTTCATAAAAGCTGATGTATTCCACATCATCTTTAAAACTGTTCTTCATGGCGGCATATAATTTCCGGATGGTGATGGTTTTCAGCCGCACCACTTCCTCGTAATCCACCTGGGTGAGTTTATTCAGTTTCTTTTGTTCGGCGGCCAGCGGTTTAATCAATGCTTCATGTTCCTTTCCTGCCACCTGTTCCAGGTTCAGCAGCATGGGATGAAGGGCAAAGGCAGAAATGGCTGAATACGGGTATGAATCCTTCCAGGTATTGCTGGCGATGGTATCGTTTACGGGCAGCAGCTGGATCATCTTCAGCCCGGTTTTTTTGGCCCAGTCAACCAGCAGCTCCAGGTCGGTGAATTCGCCGGTACCAAATCCCTTTTTACTGCGCAGGCTGAATACAGGAATGGCCACGCCGCTTCCCTTCCAGTTGGCGGTGATCACTTTGGCAAACCCGTCGTGAATGATGGTAAGGGTATTACCGGCTTCTTCGGCCAGCAACATACGGTTATTGCCTTCTTCAAAACGGGTGAATTTTTTCTGTTCGGTATTGTACACCCCGTATTTGTAGGTAAGCGGAAAGTGTTCGCCGGCGAGGCTGAGTTTCGCCGTCCACCAGTTGTCTTTGCGTGAAAGCAGGATCACCTGCTCCTTATCCCAGTCGTGCAGAGCTTTTCCGGAGCCACTCATGCAAAGCACTTCGTGTTCCTGCAGCACCGGGGCTTTTACCCTGAATTCGTGGGTGAATGATTTGGGATCCTTTGCGGCAGCGCCCTTTGTTTTAGGCTGCTTCAGCAGTACGTTTTGAAAGGGGGCGGTAAAAAATACGTTTTCAAACTGGCCGGCATGGTTCCAGGTATCCTGGAGAATGAGTTTGCCTGATTTTATTTTCGACAGGTCGATGATGCGGTCGTCGCCGAACTCGAGCACTTCTTCGCCTTTTTCATTATGAAGAATGTATTTATAGATCAGCGGTTCATCCTGTTTTTCAGGATCTATCTCCACGCTGCCATGCCAGAGCTGTTCATTGAGGTATTCAAGAAGAAAGGCCCCGGACAAATCGTTGTTCCCCAACGCAGCCGTATTTCCACTCACCAAAAGGGATTGCCCGAATTGGGTGGAATAACGCAAATAAAAATGTACAATCATCCGCAAGGGTTAAGAAGCGGCAATATACATCAGTTTGAAGAAAAAATTTGACTTGAAAGCCTATAAAAATGTGTACCGAAAAGCGTTCTGCCTTATATTTGCAGAAAACAGACAACATGGAAACAACCAAAAAGAGAACCGGCCTGTACTGGGTATTATTTTTACTTTCTGTAGCTGCTTTCTTTGCCGTGCTTTGGTCGCCCATTGGCTCCTACTGCTCTATGGTGCTGCCCTTCAATACAACCTTCCTGGCAAAGGCGCTCGACCTGATGTAATTGTCCGCCTGAACTTTTTATATGCCACCTGCCCTGCGGCGGGTGGCTTTTTATTATATATCTGCTGGCAGATTAATTGGCAATGATGAAGGCCGGCCGGTTGATGAAGCTGCTCCGGTATCTGAACCGGATATTGCTGTTCAGTTCCACCTTCCAGTTTTTCATATCTCCGTTCACCCTCGGGTAGTAATAGGCTTTCAGTTCCACCGTTCCAATCACCAGGTTCTCATTTCTTGTCCGCACCCCGCCGCCCACTGCGGTAAAAAGGTCGCTTTTATCGAGGTTCATCTTGGTGGGCTTCACCAGGCAGGCATCGGCAAAGGCAAAAGGGGCAAACCGGAAACCTAGTACCCGGGTGGTATTATAAAAAACGGTTTCACCCCGTACGGTGGCCCGCAGATCCGAACTGATGGTTCCATTGTTGAAATATGGAAGCCCAAAATCGCTGCGCAGAAAAAGCGGCGTATTCAATACCGGGTTTGCCTGTGCTGTAATACCCGTGGAAAGAAACATACGGTGATACCAGGTGGGACCCAGTTTTTTGAGTTTGGTGAAATAATCTGCTGAAACCAGCAGGTCTACATCTTCAAAACGTTTGCGGTAGAAATAACCGCCCAGGCGGAATGTATAGTTGCTGTAAAAACCTTTGTCGCGGATATTAATCACACTCAGGTCGAGCCCGGCATAAGGCCGGCGGATGCTTTGCTTATTGATATAGCCCCCGGTGAGCGCAAGGCTGAATCCTTCCGGCACGTCCTCACTCCGCCCGAATCCATAAATGAAATTGGTTTTATAAAATACCTGTTTAAAAATGTTCAGCGATCCCAGCAACGCGGTGAAATCTGCAAAGCGGTAATCGTACACAGTTTTGTATTTCTCCGGCTCGGTGATGAAATGCTGCTTAAAAGCCCGGATAGCGGCAAAGCGGTGAATGCGGATCTCTTTGTTATCGTACAATGCCCGTTTGCTGTCGAGGCTGTAGCCAAGCCAGGCGTCGATGTTGTAAGACGCATAGCGGATATCATAATGGTAGAGGGAATCAGTATCGTATACATTACGGGTACGCTGGTACGACCATTCGAGTGCACCGGTGGTGGGGATGTAAGGAGTAACCAGTGGTTTTTCAATCCGGGTATATACCACGGTTTCCTGGTTGCGGCCGCTGGTGAATGAATAGCGGTAATCCTGGTAGCCGGATACCCAGTCGATGAAGGAACCGCCGATATTCCTGCGGATCAATTCTCCACCCACGCCCATGCGGGGGTAGCGGGGCTGTTCGTAATAACTGCTGAAGAGCAGGCGGGTGCCGCTGCCCAGGAAATTTTCTTCGGTGATCTCTCCCCGGCCTCTTTCTTTACTGCTGATGAGAACTTTGGCGCCGATAGAAAAAACGTCCTTGGTAAGTATCACCACATCCACCGAGTCGGTGCTTCCTTCGGCATATTCCACCAGGATACGGGCATCCCGTATGTATACCAGCTCACGCAGGTAGCGTTCGTTATCGGCAAGCAGGTACGGGTACAGGCGCTGCCCTTCTTTAAAAAAAAGGTTATTGCGGATTACTTTATCACTGGTGTTCTTATGAAAGGTTTTACCCACCCGGGCGCCGAAATTATCTTTTACACGGCTGGTATCATCAATGTCGTATTCAAACCCCAGCCGGATGGTTTGTATGGAGCGGATCGTTTTACCGCGGTATTTTAAAAAAGGATTTTCCACTTTTACCGGCGACTCACCGGGTGGATTGGTGGATATGCTGCGGCCGATCATACCCAGCACACCCTTTTTTTTGGCGAGAAAGAAAGTATCATTCGTCATGGGAGACTGCTGGCCCATGGCTGCAGTGCCGCCTGCCAATAACAAAACCACGCACAAACCGGTATAAAATTCCCTTTTCATCATGCAGCAGGTAATCCTGTTAAAGGCTAAAGATATTGAAACAGCCGTAATAGAATGTTAACGGGTTGGCAAGAATATCCCAGCCCGCCTGCAGCAGAACAAAATACAGGCCTCAAGCAATGGCTGAATTACCTGATGGAACGGGTGCTTCTGAAATTACGGTTGGCCGCCTGCTGGGTGGTTACCGACTGGGCGCAGGAAGCAAGAAGCACAACGATGATAACGAAGAGTGTAAAATTTTTCATAGGAATTATTTTTAAGCACCTTAACTGGTACAAAAACCAGGCCCATCACTTCTTTTTTCATTCGTAAAACTGCTTGCACAGGCCGGTAAATTCACCTGCGGAGAATACGGTGAATATGTATACTGCCCTGTATTACAGGCTGGCATAAAATACAACGCTTACGGATTTGCCGTAAGCGTTGTAAGGGGATACTGGAACACGGGGGACTGAAGCGGCGTATGCCTAAATCATTTTTTCGGAGATGAAAGAACCATCCGAACCAAATATGGCTTGCCAGCGCTGGGCACCCAGGAAAAACTTCACCTTGTAGGTATTGCCGTTTTCCTTTTCCCATTCTATTTGTCCGCTGGCTGTTGGATAGCGGGTATTGAAACTGCCGGTTACAGCCGATGGAACACTTGATGAACTGACAGTGGTGCTTCCGGAAACCATATCGTCATGCTTGGAGCAGGTGCTGCTCATAGTGATGGTGGTGAGCGCCAGGAAAAATAATATCTTTCTCATGCCTGATTTTTTTTTTGGGTGAATGTTTGATTTCAGGATGAAGATAACAGCTGCGGCAGCGCATCAAAGAATGAAAAGTACCCGGCAGGAATTTTTAACCGCCGAACAGGCTGTAAAGCAGGTTAACCGGGAAAAGGAATAGGGGGTTATTCTTCTTTTACCAGGTCGGTGCTGGTAGGTAGTTTGATCTTATAGTCCTTATTCATTCCGTCGTAATAAACGGCCAGGCGCAGGGAATCACGCTGCCGCAGGTGGGTTACCTGCGATTTCAGTTCGAGGCCCCGCTCCTGCACAAATTTGAATCCTTCCTCTTCGGGAGGATTGGTGGCGGCATAAGCCGACATATCATCCAGGAATTTATTCATCAGCGGCTTCAGGTCTTTCATCTGCTGGATCATAATATCCACCGAAGAATATACCCGCTGGTCGGCATTGGGTTCTTTTTTGATGTTCTCCAGGTTGCCAATTGAAGTTTCAATTTCATGGTTGATATTGTTCCGGGTAATCTCAATATCACCCGACTCGCCCAGTTTTTTCATCACGGCCGAAAAAATTCCACGGGCCTGGATGTAAGCAATCCATGTTTTTTCAGTTGCTTCTTTTTTCCGTAAGAACTCCACCTTGCTCTCGTCTTTATTATTGAATCCCAGGAAATAGATAATGGTGGCGGCAAGCACGGGTGTAACCACTCCCATAAGGATATTTTTCAACATGGAATTACCGGAAGATTGTTTGGCGGGCTTTTGCTCTTTATTGTCCATGTTCCTTTTTCAATAAAAATACTAATCCATACGATTCCTGCAAAGAAATAAAAAAGTCGCCCCGCCGGTAACGGGACGACTTGTATTGAATTGATCTCTGGTTTTAATTCTTCACGATCCGTTCACTGTGCAGTACTTTTCCATCAGGGCCGGAAACCTTTACCAGATAAACGCCTTTGACAAGCTTGTGCAGGTCAAACGTAGTGAACATGTCATTCACCGGCTGGCTGTAAATAAGTTTGCCGGAGAGGTCGTATAATTTCAGTTCCTTACGGCTGTTATCGCCTACCATATATAACGTCATCCGGTCGGTAGCCGGGTTTGGAAACAGTTTTACTTTCACATCCGCCGACGTAATCACTTCTGGTTCCTGTACCGTGGCAGTACCCAGTTGCACCCGTAATGTATAGCACGAGGTAGCACTGTTTGCACCGTTGAATCCATATACCCGAACGAAATAGGTACCTTCTGTATACGTACGGGTGATTGTTTCGTTGGCGGTACCGCTGTTTTGGGATATAGCCAGCTGGCTGGTACCATTGCTGCTGTACAAACGTATATCGTAATCGAACGGCAGGGTTGAAAGTGTAATCGTGGCCGTACCACCAGTTGTGATCACGAAGCGGTAATAATCATTATCGTTGGCCGGACTGATTAGTCCCTTGATATCGGTATTGAACGGAATGGTAGCAGCTCCCCCGGAAGTACCGTTGGTGCTTACATCATACGGACCGGGGCATGTGGGCGCTGCAGCGGTGGTAAACTGTGCCTGGGCATAGCTGCTGCTAAGTCCAACAGCCGTACAGTTGGCACGCACCCGCCAGTCGTACAGGGATGAAGCGGTTAAACTGCCCAGGTTTACCGATAATCCGGTTGTGCCTGTTGCGGCATTGGTCCATGTACCCGAACTGTTGAGCTTATAATCCACATCATAATTCGCGGCACCGCTAACGGCGGTCCAGCTAACGGTTGCACTGCTGGCAGTAACCGATCCTGATGTCAACCCGCTTGGCGCATCACAGGACGCAGTGGTTGTTGTGAATTGTGCCTGGGAATAAATACTGTTCAACCCGTTGCAGTTGGTACGAACGCGGTAATCGTATAAGCTGCCGGCTGTTAAACCCGACAGGTTCACAGAAAGGTTTGTGGTAGCCGCCGCGGCATTGATCCAGGTAAAAGATGAATTGAGTTTATAATCTACGGTATAGTTCAGTGCCCCGCTCACAGCTGTCCAGCTAACCGTGGCACCCGTTGCCGTAATGGCGCTAGCGGTTAACCCCGATGGTTCTGTACAGGTTGATGCCAGCGTGGTGAACTGGGCCTGGGCATAAGCGCCGGTGGCACCGGTACAGTTGGCACGAACCCGGAAATCATACAGGCTGTTTTCTGCCAGGCCGCTCAAGGCTGCCGACAGCGATGTAGTTGCTGTTGCCGCATTGGTCCACGTAGAAGATGCATTGAGTTTATAATCCACATCATAGTTCAATGCACCGCTGAGCGCAGCCCAGCTAACGGTGGCACTGCTGGCAGTTACGGCGGAGGATGATAATCCGCTTACGGTGCCACAACTTGGCGCTGCACCAATGATGGTGGTGAACACGCCGCGGCCATGGGTGGCAGCAGCCAGCAGACCATCACTGGCCCGGTACTGAAGCATATCAGTACGCACATTCGGGAATCCCGATTCCGGATCCCACACCGTGGATGCTCCGTTGATGAGTGAGGTTTGCCAGATACCTGTTTCTGTTGCAAGAATGGCCCTGGTATTATCACCCGGGTAAAACATGGCCCAGCGTACGGGCATATCAGGCAGGTTGCCATCGATGGTTGTCCAGCTGGTTCCGCCGTTGGTGGTTACCCAAACATTGTTTACTCCATAGTTAGAGTATACCACGATAATGTTCTGTTCGTTTGTTCCCAACTCAATACAGGAAATGCGTGCACTGGCTGTTGTCATGCCCGTGCCGATGATACTGGTAAAGGCGGGTGTTGCGTTGGCACTGGTTGCCTTGATCAGGGAAGGTGTGATTCCACTGCCACCGCCACCAAAGAATACCGTATGGTTGGTATAAGGTGATACTTTCACAGCCGTTACTTTTCCGGAGCTAAGCCCGCTCATCGTAACTGCCGTGAAGGTGCTTCCGCTTTGAGGGTTGCTCCAGCGGACAAATGTGTTGGCGTTACCGCTGGCGTACATGATATTATTTACATCATCATAGTCGGTTGGATTGATGAACTGGCCTGCAGAACTTGAAAAATTCACCGATGTCCAGGAAGAACCACTGTTGGTGCTGCGGCGGTATTGATTGTATACATATGAGCCCCATTGAAATTGCCCCTGGTCCTGGTCGATGTGCACAAAGGCTCCGTCGCCACCGGTTACTTCCACAGAAGCGCCCAGGCCGGCATTGTTCAACTGGTGCACTCCATTATCCTGCGCACCGGCCAGGAAATAATTTGTTGAAGTGGGATGGATCGCAACTGAATAAAACTGTTTGATCCGCAAACCCTGGTTGCGATCAGAAAAATTAGTTCCGCCATTGGCAGAATAATGCACACCACCGTCACATCCTACCAGCACCTGATTATTGCTTCGCCAGGTAATGATCTGCTGATCGGCATGTACATATTGACCGGTAGTCCCTACCCACTCGGATATTTTGCTCCAGCTTGTACCGCCGTTGGTGGTTTTATAACAGTCCAGACTTCCCACAATCACGTTGTTGGCATTGGCAGGATCGATAGCCACGGCCATGCAATACCAGGCCTGTCCACTGGTGAATGCAGGGGTGGTACCGGTGGCAGCCCAGTTGGCTCCACCATTGGTGGATTTATAAATCGTTGTTACTTCAAAAGCCGATGTAGATGGCAGTGCATACAGCGTATTTCCGTTACAGGCAAGCGCTACGTTATACTGGGTAGGGAATGTAGTGGCAGGACTGGTCCAGCCAGCAGCTGTTACACTGGCCGGGTTATCGGTATACCGGTACCCGGCGCTGGCCGTTGCTGTATTATAATAACCGCAGCTTACATGTAACCGGCCGGTGCTGCTAAGTACCATGTCAGGCACACGGGGATCCAGTCCCGACGGAGTAATATTCGTCCAGGTACCGGTTGACTTTGTATACCGCTGTAAACCTGCCGTATTGGAAATGGAATTACAGGCTACGTAGAGGTTGCCGCTGGCATCGCAGAGTACCTTGCTCACATTCCAGAAACCGGATGTGCCCGGCATTACACTCCAGTTTACTCCATGATCAGTGCTCATCCAGATACCGGCGCCCCGAACCGCGTCGGCGTTGATGGCCTTTTCTCCGGTACCAAAATACATGGTGTTCACATCTGTAGGATCCTGGCAGATACTGCCGATGGCAAGATTCCCGAAGAAGTCATTGATGGGTGTCCAGGTGGCAGGATTGGCAGTTATATCATTTGTCTTCCACAATCCGCCATCGATACCACCTATCCACACGGTTTTCCCGGTTGCATCGCCAAGGTCTTCCCAGATGGCACGTACACGGCCGGATGTTTTGCCATTTCCCGGACGGGTATTTCCATTACTGGCGCCAACCGCATCGCTGTTAGGCCCCCGCTCGGTCCAGGAGAACAGCGAAGAAGCCGTGTTATTTTTTATCCGTTCTGAACGAACACGATAAGCTTCCACAAGTCTTGATTGCGGAACATAACCCAGGGCCGGATCCTTGGTTTTGTCGATCTCGAATTGTAACCGGGTAGAAATTCCTGCCGGATTCTCCCGTACCTGCTGCACCTGCGCAGTGGCAGTGGCAGTAATTAATCCAGTAAAAACCAAGATTGAAAAAAAGTGTTTAAGCATAACGCAGAGTTTAGTTTGGAATGAAGTGGTTTCAAATATATTTTTTAAAACCTGCATTTAAAAAGTAATATTACGGTGCAGTTTAGTTTTGTGGATAAAAAAAGAATCCATTAATGAAATTTGATTGAAACTTGTAGAAACCTTTCGACAAAAAAATACGTTTGCTGTTGAAAAGTTTTTTCGGGTAACACCCGGCAAAAAATACCGCCAATGAAATTACTCATCACAGGAGCCACGGGCATGGCCGGTTCCGAAGTTGTACGGCAGGCCATCCTTGATCCGGGCATTGAAGAGATCATCGCCCTGGTACGAAGGCCGATGGAAATACGCCATCCGAAACTAAGCGCCGTCCTTCATAGCGATTTCGGAAACTATGAGTCGTTGACAGGTATATTTAAGAAAGTGGATGCCTGCATCTGGTGTCTCGGAATTTCGCAACTGCAGGTAAGCAGAAAAGAATATGAAGTGATTACCTATGACTATACTGTGGCTGCAGCCAAAGCAATGAGGGATGCAAACCCTTCAATTCATTTTCTTTTTTTAAGCGGCAACAAGGCCGACCGTTCTGAGAAAAGCAGGGTACTGTTTGCCCGGCTGAAAGGAAAAGCAGAAAATGCATTGCTGCAGATGAATTTAAAACGACTTACCATTGTAAGGCCTGATGCCATATGGCCCAAACATAAAAACAAGCGGGCTCCTTTTGCTTATAAACTCGCCTTCCCCTTTTTTCCGCTGGTGGAACGGTTTACACCCAGTAAGATCATTGGTTCGGTACCCTTGGCCAGGGCAATCCTGAAACTTATTAAAGAACCGGGAAAACAGGACACATATGAAAACACAGAGTTGCGGGAACTTGGTATATGATCACCATACAGGGTTGCTCAAACAGACAGATCACCACGGCCCATGGTAACAGTCCTTCCGCCGAGCAGCACTTTATCATCCAGTGCTTTTACATAAACCTCTCCACCCCTCTCCGATGCCTGGTAGGCCGTTAAGTCGTATTTACCGGTGCGTTCTTTCCAGTAATGTGCCAGCACCGAATGTACGGAACCGGTAACCGGGTCTTCGTCAATGCCGATCCATGGACAGAACGAACGCAGCAGGAAATCATATTGATTATTGTCCGCCCGGCAGGTAATCACCACTTCCTTGATAAAGGGGTTGCTTTTCACCATCCACCGGTAATCGGGTTGTATCGATTTCAGCAACGCCGCATCTTCAAGTTCAATGAATACGGTTTCCAGTTCTTTGCAGAATCCGGCCTCCCTGAATTTTTCGATACCCAGGCTTTGTAACAGTCCGGGTGACACATCCAGCAGTTCCATGCTGTACCGGGGATAAAACATATAAACGATGTCCTCTTCAATGCGTATGTCGATCTGGATGTTTTCAATAGTGCTGAAACGGATCCGTTCTTTCAGCAATGAATCGGTAAGCACGTTGGCAGCAGCCAGTGTGGCGTGGCCACAGGCGGCTATTTCCCCGGTAACGGTAAAATAACGGATGGGGTATTCATCGCCCGCTGTCACTTCTTCTACAAAAGCAGTAACAGGGAACCGGAGTTCTTTGGCAACAGCGTGCATGATGGCAGCGGGGAGCGGTTTACCTGTTACGCATACGGCCGTGGGGTTTCCCCGGAATTTCTCCGTGGTGAATGTATCAATGATGAAATAAGGGATTGTCATACTGCCGGTCACTCAAATATACATACTTCATATTATTTACCTTTATTGAAAACAAAACTGCATGGACATTGATGACGCACCTCTGGATCCGGATTTTTATGATTTTTCGGGTGATGATTTTGCCGGGGATAAGGAAATACAGAAAATACGAAAAGAGGAAGCGGCGTTTAACAAGATGATGAACGACTGCATCAGTATGGTTACCCATGCCTTCGGGGCCAGTCCTGCATCGCACCGGAACCTGAAACATTTCCTGCTGCACAAATCCGTTCACACACCCTTTGTGCGTGAATCGTATGAAGGCCGGTGGAAGCAGCATACGTTCTACTTCTGCATTTTTCAATACAGCAGTTCCGTACACGCGGGCCGGCTCTATAATTCCGGAACCGATCATTACTTTGCCGGGCTCATCAACCTGGGTAAAACATACCCGCATACCATCGGCCAGCCCGAAACACTGGCACTTAAACTGGAGAACCTGGTGCTGAAAACAGACGTTGATTTCAGTCATGCCAGGAAATTCTCCCGCCGGTTTCACGTGATCTGCAAGGACAGGCAGGCGCTGCAAACCCTGTTGTTTAATAAAGACCTCAACCGGCTTGCTGCTCACCCGGATGCAGAATTTGAGCTGAATGAAAAACAATGCTATTTCCGCCCCAGCCGTAAACCGATCAGTCCCGAAGGCACTGCTGGTTTTATCGAACTGGTCAAAGTATTCCTTGAACTGTTTTAACAGTCACAAAAAAAGAGCCGGCATGCCGGCTCTTTTTTTGTGATCTCCACAACAGGAAAATTATTTTTTCTTAACCGGGTGTTTGCCACCTGACGGCAGGAACATGGTGAAACCCAGATTCCATAAAACATTGTTGCTGGTACCCGTGTATTTATATTGTGGTGAAACTGTTTCGGGCCCGATGGCAGGAATGCTGCGGTAGCTGTATGTATAGGTGCTCCGGGAGAATTGGTACCCAAGGCTTGCATTCAGCGCAATGGTTTCAGTGAGCATACGGTTCCAGCCTACGCGGATATTGGCGCTTATGTTAACAGGCTTTTTGTTGTATTCGGTTTTGCTGACACCCTGGTATACACCGGAGCCGCTGTACAATCTTGATTCACTGTTGTACGACACATCGCTGCTGAAGAAGCCACCCGCCTGTCCGTAGAATTTTGATTTATTATCCCCGGCAAAATAATACCGTACAAAGGGGCCAACGCCCAGGTTTACGCTGTTTGTTTTTGATTCATTGGTTTTAATACCCGAGCTGTTGTATGTATTGTTTTTGTTGCTGCCGAAATAAATATCCACTTCACCGCCAACGGCGAGGTTATCGGCAATAAAAAATCCAACAGCCGGGTACAGGTCGAAACTGAAACTGCGGCCATCGCTCTTACTGGTGCTGGTGCCGTATTCTGTTTTGCTGTCGTTGCTGCTGAAACGAATGCTGCCCAGGCTGGCTTCAACAAATTTGTTTCCTTTACTGAACTGGGCATGCGCTGTGGTGGAGATGATCACGAAGAACAATGCAGTACCTGCATAGATTGCTTTTTTCATAAGTGTGTACGTTTTTATTAAAGAATGAGCGCAAAGATCACCTGCAAACTAATGAGACTGTTCATTACGCCGTGAAAAGTTGCCCACCTATAACAAAACCTGTACCAACAAACAGGATTCCTGCATAATTGTCAGCAGTTTTATGACAGCAAGCCCGTGCATGGAAATGTGGCGATTTTATACATGCACCAGGGACAATTGTATAACCAACAGAAAAATTTACAGTGCCGGCATTTTTTTTATCCGGGTTACAGGAATAATTCTTCGCCTGGTATACCCAAGCAGTTCATACACCCGGATGGCCCGTTCATTAGCTGAGCCGGTGTGGAGGAATGGAATGAATCCCTGCTGAAGGTTTTTGTCGTTTAAATAAGTAACGAGCTGCTGTGCATATTTGCGGCCGGTATAATCGGGGTGGGTAACCACGGCACTTATTTCGGTTAATCCATCCATACACAATCGTTCACCGGCCATGGCTACAAGCTGATCGTCTTTAAAAATTCCGAAATAATCTCCCAGTACGGCAGTACCGGGCAGGTAATAGCCGGGAAACACA
>DMRT01000192.1 GCA_003455235.1 Chitinophagaceae bacterium | reverse complement strand
ATATAATACACTGCTGAACTCCCTGTCTCATGAACTGCGTACTCCCATTGCAACGATCATAGGGGCTGCCGATAATCTTCAGAATTTCAATACTAAATTATCCGACAGTAACCGGCATGACCTGGTTAATGAAATATCCAAAGCGTCCTTCCGGCTAAACCAGCAGGTGGAAAACCTGCTGAATATGTCCAGGATTGAATCGGGATTCATTCAGCCGAAGAAAGACTGGTGCGACGTAGTAGAACTGTTGCATGATAATGTAAAACGCATCGAGGAAAATACAGGGAGAAGGAATATCCATATACAGGCAGATCCGGCTATCCCATTATTCAAACTGGATACGGGAATGATGGAGCAGGTGATTTATAATTTATTGTACAATTCCACCCAGTACACGCCGGCCGGTTCGCCCATCACCCTCCGTGCAAAATGCTATGCAGATGTGCTGGAGATTGTGGTGGAAGACAATGGCCCCGGTTTCCCGCCGGCAGAAATCGGGTATGTGTTTGACAAATTCTACCGGCTCAAAAACACAAAAGCAGGAGGAACAGGGCTTGGCTTATCCATTGTGAAGGGATTTACCGAAGCACACAGCGGAACGATCAATGTTGAAAACATACCTGCCGGAGGAGCCAGGTTCACCATTCATATTCCTGCCGAAACCTCTTACCTGAATAACCTGAAGAATGAGTAACCAGGCAACCATACTGATTATTGATGACGAAGCGCAGATAAGAAAACTGCTCCAAATCACCCTGGAGAGCAATGAGTATAAGGTGTTACAGGCAGCATCGGCCCGGGAAGGAGCGATTATGGCAGCCAGTCATCCGCCAGACATCATCCTGCTGGATCTTGGTTTGCCGGATATGAGCGGGCACGATGTGTTGCTGCAGTTAAGAGAATGGTATACCAGGCCCATCATCATTCTTTCTGTTCAAAGCAGTGAAGAAGATATAGTACAGGCGCTGGACAACGGGGCGAATGACTACCTGGTGAAACCGTTCCGCACAGGGGAACTGCTGGCGAGGATACGGTCGGCTGTACGAAGAGATGCAGGCGACGAAAACGACCCGGTAATCAGCTTTGGCAATAAACAGATTGACCTTTCAGCGAGAGTGGTGAAGAAAGAAGGTGAAATAATAAAACTCACCACCACCGAGTATGCGCTGCTCGCCTTGTTTGTAAAGAATGAAGGAAAAGTGTTAACGCACCAGTATTTATTAAAAGAGATATGGGGCCCGGGCTACATCAACCAATCGCAATACTTACGGGTTTTTATTGCACAACTGAGAAAAAAAATAGAAGATGATGCAAACAGGCCACTGCACATCATCACCGAATCCGGCGTTGGCTACCGGTTTGTAGCCACGTAATCATTCACTACATATTAAACCAGTACAATGAATTCGAATTCAAAAAATTTGAACAGGGTAACCATTGCCTCCCTGATGGTGGCGCTCGGAATTATTTATGGTGATATCGGCACCAGTCCGCTGTATGTGTTAAAAGCCATTGTGGGCGAACGGAAGATTGATGAAACGCTGGTATACGGCGGAGTATCGCTCATCTTCTGGACGCTCGTCTTTCAAACCACCATTAAATATATTATTCTGACGCTGAGAGCCGATAACCAGGGCGAGGGCGGCGTGTTTTCACTGTATGCTCTGGTGAGACGCTATGGAAAATTCCTGGCCATACCCACCATACTTGGCGCCACCACGTTGCTGGCAGACGGGATTATTACTCCGCCGATCTCTGTTGCTTCGGCAGTGGAAGGCCTCAATTCGGTGAAAGGACTGGAAACGATCATTGTGCCCGGTAATAACCTTACCATTGGTATTGTAATTGCCATCATCTCTGCTCTTTTCTTTTTTCAACGGTTCGGTACACAGGTGGTGGGCAGTTCATTCGGTCCCATCATGACCATCTGGTTCCTCATGCTGTTTATCGTTGGCGCCTCGCAGATTATTCATTATCCAGATGTGCTCAAAGCAATCAGCCCGCATTACGGCTACAACCTGCTGGTACACTACCCGCATGGCTTCTGGCTGCTGGGTGCCGTATTCTTATGCACCACCGGCGCCGAAGCCCTGTACAGCGACCTTGGCCATTGCGGTATCCGAAACATCCGCATCACCTGGATATTCGTGAAGATCAGTCTTGTTACTAATTATATCGGTCAGGCTGCCTGGCTGATGCATCAGAAAAAAGAAGTACTCCAAGGCGCCAATCCATTCTTTGAAATGATGCCGCATTGGTTCCTGCTGCCAAGCATTCTGATTGCTACGGCGGCAACCATCATCGCTTCGCAGGCGCTCATTAGTGGTTCGTATACATTAGTAAGCGAAGCCATGAACCTCAATTTCTGGCCCCGGGTTACGGTACGGCAGCCGAGCGACATCAAGGGGCAGATATACATACCAAGTGTAAACACCATTTTATGGCTGGGTTGTGTGCTGATGATATTGTACTTCCGCAATTCATCCCACATGGAAGCCGCCTATGGCTTTTCCATCACCATCGCCATGATGATGACAACCGTACTGCTGAATTATTATTTACTCTTCCGCCTGAAGTGGAGCCAGTTTATGGTGGCGCTGATCATCGGCGTATTCGCCATTATTGAAACATCCTTCTTCATCGCTAATGTGGCTAAGATCAAAGAACGCTGGATGTTCCTCTTTTTCGAGTTGTTCATCTTTATGACCATGTATGTGTGGTATTATGCCCGGAAGATCAATAACCGGTTCATGAAATTTGCAGACATCGGCAAATACATCCCCCGGCTGATTGAACTGAGCAGTGACGATTCCATCCCAAAATTTTCCACCCATCTGATTTACCTCACCAAGGCAAACAGCCGTACGCAGATCGAAGAAAAGATCATCCGTTCTGTTTTTTCCAAAAAACCGAAGCGGGCCGATGTGTATTGGTTTGTGCACATCAACCGGACGGAGGAGCCGTACACGATGAGTTATGATGTATCGGAACTGGCAGATGACAAAGTAATCAGGATCACCATCCACCTTGGTTTCCGTATTCAGCCCAAGACCGAACTGTATTTTAAGAAAATCGTAATGGAACTGGTGGCCAATAAAGAACTCAGCCTGCACATCCGCCCCGACGGTTCAACAAAGTACAATGCCGAACCTGATTTCAAATTCGTGGTAATAGAAAAATTCCTGTCGGTTGAAAATGAATTTTCACTAAGTGAAGGATTGCTGCTGCAGGCATACTTCCGATTAAAAGACCTGGGCCAGAGTGACGAGAAAGCATTTGGCCTGGATAAGAGCGACGTGGTGGTGGAGCATGTGCCGCTCATTTACCAGCCCGTACAGAATATTGACCTGAAAAGAAACATACAAACAACTATATAATGAACACCGTATTTAAAAAAAGAGGGCTTGCATTGATTATTGCAGCCGGGTTGCTGGCCAACCATTCAGCTGCCCAGGATTCTGTAAAAGTAAAAAAGCCCAAAAGCGAACCCTTTGCCTGGGGCGATTTTGGCTGGGTGCAGGGAAATAACCGGCAAAAAAATTCTTTGCTGGATACAAAGTATTTTACCGGCAGTGTTACCATCGACTGCAACTATAATTATTCGTTCAACCGCCCCGTTGATCATACCAACTCCGGTTCCACAGCCACCTTCCGCAGCAACGAGTTTAATATCTCGTACATTGAAGCCGGCGGTGAGTTTCATGAACCCGTAACCGGCGCCAGGGCAAAACTGATGCTGCAGTTCGGTACCAGGGCAACGGGCATTCCCCGGAATGATAATACGCCCCTGCGTGGACAGTACGACCTCTACAATGCCCTGCGGTACGTAACCGAAGGGTATGCCGGCATTCATATAAATAAAATGCATGGCATCAATATCGACCTGGGCATATTTAAATCCTATGTAGGTCTTCTTTCTTATAACAATTTTGAAAACTGGAATTACCAGCCTTCCTACACATCGGATAACACACCCTGGTTCTTTACCGGTGCCAGGGTGCAGCTGTTTCCGACAGACAAACTGAAACTGGAACTGTGGCTGGTGAACGGTTGGCAAACCTATGGCATGTTCAATGAAATGCCGGGCATTGGCTACCAGGTGATGTGGCGGCCAAAAGAAAAATTTTCCATCCTGTCGAGCTCTTATGTGGGATGGGATACGCCCAATGAAAAAAAGCGGCTGCGTTTTCATACCGATAACAGCGCTGTAGTGCGTTATTACAACAGGCCGGGCCGGCGGTTCATTTCAAAGGCTGCTTTTTCTGTTACAGGCGATCTTGGTTTTGAAAACGGTGGTGGTGTAAAACCATTCAACGGCGACAGCATCACTCCTGCCCAGCATTCCATCAGCGGCATGTTCTATAACCGGTTCTGGTTCGGGAAAAAACAGCAACTGGCATTTACCATCGGCGGCGGTTATATCAATAATCCCGGAAGATACCTGGCATTGCTTCCTGCCGGCAATGCCGTGCTGTCGCAGAATCCCGGTGATCAATTTGAAGGCTGGGATGCATCGGCAGGCTTCCAGTATATGCCAAACGATTACCTCACATTCGGGATGGAGTTTGTTACCCGGCATACCAGTGTACCCTATTTCTCGGGCAGGGGAGGAGTTACTTCTCCCAATGGATGGAACCCGCCCATTGGTAACCCCGCGGGGTTCAAGGCCGACCTGGTGAAGGACGAAAACCGCCTTATATTCTCAACCATATTCCGGTTTTAGCAATAACCCTTTTCAATAGCAATGCTTCATTGAATTGCTCCGGCCTTTTAGGCCGGAGCAATTTTTTTTAATAGGTTTGTACCTCAATAATAATCCAGACCCTCAGGGCGTTTATCAAAAAACCAAAAAACTATGCTTTTACTCAGTGGGCCCAACATGGCCGGTAACGAATGGAAATACGTTAAAGATTGTTTGGATACCGGCTGGGTGAGCAGTGTGGGGGCCTATGTTGACCAGTTTGAAAAAATGAGTGCGGAGTTCGCCGGCACCAAATATGCCGTGGCCACCAGCAGCGGAACCACTGCCCTGCACATCTGCCTTATCTTAATGGGTGTAAATGAAAAGGATTATGTGATCACCCCCAACATCACCTTTATTGCCACCTGCAATTCCATCAAATACACCGGGGCCGATCCCATCCTGATTGATACCGACCCAGGTTCATGGCAAATGGACCTCGGTCTGCTCGAAAAATTCCTGGATGAAGAAACAGAACAACGCAACGGCGTTTGTCATTATAAAAAAGACGGGCGGCGGATTCCCATCATCATGCCCGTACATGTACTGGGCAATATGTGTGATATGGACCGGCTGATGGCATTGGCAAAAAAACATAGCCTTATTGTGATAGAAGACAGCACCGAAGCGCTGGGTTCTTACTATAAAGGAAAGCATGCCGGCAGTTTCGGGCTGATGGGAACGTTCAGCTACAATGGAAACAAAATCATCACCACCGGCGGCGGCGGTATGATCGTTACCGATGATGAAACACTGGCAAAAAAAGCAAAGCATTTAACCACGCAGGCCAAGAGTGATCCCTTTGAATATGTGCATGACGAGATTGGTTACAATTACCGCCTCGTAAATGTAGCCGCTGCCATGGGTGTGGCGCAGATGGAACTGCTGCCCGGCTTTATCAAACGCAAGCAGGAAGTGATGGCATTTTATAAAAAAGAACTGGCCGGGGTGGGCGACATAAAATTCCAGCAGGTGAGCAGCGACGTAAACCCGAACTGCTGGCTGCCCACGATTATGACGGAAAAACAAAAAGACGTGCTCAAAATTCTTAACGATAACAAAATGCAGAGCCGCCCCTTCTGGGTGCCGATGAACCAGTTGCGGATGTTCAAAGAAAATATTTTCTATAACAAAGACAACCGGTCTGATTTTGTTTATCAGCGCTGCCTCAGCATTCCCTGTTCAACCAATATCACGGATGATCAGCTGAAGGCGGTTTGTGAGAAGATAAAAGAAGTTTATTAACAGATACCAGATACCGGATACCGGACGCCGGAACAAGAGCGATACCATCCGGCATCCCGTATCCGGCATCAGAAACCATTCCGGATGTATTCCATACTAAAGCGCATCATCGATATTCTTCTTGCCTCCATCGCATTGATCATTCTTTCTCCCATCCTCATTCCCTCCATCATGATCCTGCTGGTTACCGGTGAACGGGAAGTATTTTATTTTCAGAAGCGGATCGGGTATAAGAACAAACCTTTTGATATCTGGAAGTTCGCCACCATGCTGAAGAACAGTCCTAACATTGGCACCGGCGAGATCACCCTGCGCAATGACCCGCGGGTAACGAAATTTGGAAAGATCCTGCGCATGACCAAGGTCAATGAACTGCCGCAGATCATTAATGTCTTCAAAGGTGATATGAGCCTGGTGGGCCCCCGCCCGCTGATGGAAGTGAGTTTTAAATTATATTCTGAAGAGGTGCAGAAAGTGATTTACAACTGCCGGCCGGGCATGACCGGCATCGGTTCACTCATTTTCCGTGATGAGGAAAAGATTGTATCCGAAGCGGCCGACCCCAAGGCCATGTATGCAGCCATTTATCCATATAAGGGCGCATTGGAATTGTGGTACCAAAAGCATGCATCGCTGTATACCGATTTTATGATCATATTCCTGACCGCCTGGTCCATCCTTTCGCCGGGCAACAAGCTGGTGGATAAGGTATTTAAAGACCTTCCGCCCCGCAGTTTTTAACGGATCCGTTATCTTTATTGAAAGTTTTTTGAACCCGGTTAAACAATCTGCCGGTGGTATTTGTAATACCAAGGTAAATGGAAATGTATTCCTTCACCATAAAAGACCTGGAGAACCTGTCGGGCATCAAGGCCCACACCATCCGCATATGGGAACAGCGATACTCCTTTTTAAAACCCAACCGCACCGATACCAACATCCGCTTCTATACCGGCGAAGAATTAAAGAAAATACTGAACGTGGCCCTGCTGAATAAGTATGGGTTCAAAATCTCACACATCGACCGGATGAATGAAGCCGAGATGAAGGAACGCATCCTCGGCCTGAACCAGCTGGAAGCCCAGCAGGAGCGGATTGTAAACAGCCTCATCCAGAATATGGTTGACCTCGACATGGAGAATTTTGAGGCAACTCTCAATAATTTCATTTCGGTACGGGGTATCGAAAAAACAGTGCTGCAGATCATTTTTCCCTTCCTGGAAAAAATCGGCATCCTCTGGATGACCAATCATATCATCCCGGCGCAGGAACACCTGGTAAGCAACATCATCCGCCAGAAACTGGTTGCGGGTATCGAGAATATTCATAACCGTGTACGGATAAATAAAACGGTACTGCTCTACCTGCCCGAAGGCGAGCACCACGAACTGGGATTGCTGTTCATGAACTACCTGCTCAAAAACAGGGGTGTTACCACCATTTACCTTGGCTGCAGCGTTCCGTTCAATGACGTGGAATACGTAATGAAAATGAAGAACCCCGACTATCTCTATACCCACTTAACCACGGTAGGGGCCCGGTTTAATTTTGAAAAATTCGTGGGAACTGTCATAAAAAGATGTGCCGGAACCCCGGTCATCGTGTCGGGCCAGCTCACTAATACCTACGCCAAAAAAATCCATCCCCCGGTTCATTTCAAAAAATCCTTCTCCGAAGTAATGGAGTTCGTTTCGGGGCTCTAAGACCGGCATTCTGCCAGGACCCCCTAAAATGTTTATTTTTTAACAAAAATTGTTAAACAGGTATTTGGCTTTTTCGGGGTATTTTGTTTAGCTTTACGTTGTAAAAGTTAAACACAAAATCATGTCAACCGTAGAATTCACCCAGGCGCTGGTTCACAATTCAGACTACCTGAAGCCTTTTGCCATGACACTGACAAGAGACTCGGAATCTGCAAAGGACCTGATTCAGGAAACCCTTTACCGGGCACTGGCCAACAAGGAAAAATACCTGGATGGCACCAACATCAAGGCATGGTTGTACACCATTATGCGCAATATCTTCATCAATAACTACCGGCGCAGTGTAAAACAGCAAACCATTTTTGACAATACACCCAATGATTTTTTACTGAATTATAACCAGTTTGCCACTGTAAATGCAGCAGAGGCCACGCTTTCATTAAAGAATATCCAGCAGGCTATTCACCAATTGCCTGAAATATTCAAAACTCCTTTCCAGCTTTATTACGAAGGATACAAATACCATGAAATAGCAAACCTGTTAAACGAGCCGCTGGGCACTATTAAAAGCAGGATACATTTTGCACGTAAATTATTGAAGGAACAACTGGACCGTTTTTGATCCGTACCCCGTGACTGCTTCTGTTGTACCGCAGCTTCAATAATACCCACCGGTACTGTTTACAATTAAACCCAATAGCCTTATTTTAGCACTTTGAAACGAGCAGTAATTATAGGAAGTGGCTTTTCCGGCTTGTCTGCCGCCGCCTTTATGGCCAAAGCCGGTTGGAAAGTAACCGTTCTGGAGAAACAGAGCAGCCCCGGCGGGCGGGCCAGGCAGTTGAAAGCCAATGGTTTCACCTTTGATATGGGCCCCAGCTGGTACTGGATGCCCGATGTGTTTGAGCGGTATTTTGGCTGTTTTGGAAAACGGGTATCGGATTATTATGAACTGGAAAGATTGTCGCCCTCGTACCGGGTTTACTGGGAAGATGGATACACCGATATACCGGCCGACTATCATGAATTAAAAAAGTTATTTGAAAGCATCGAACCGGGAAGCGGGAACAAACTGGATAAATTCCTGGAAGAAGCGGCTTATAAATACGAGGTAGGCATCAATAAACTGGTGTATAAACCCGGTCAGTCGCTCACCGAATTCCTGGACTGGGATACCATCCGGGGTGTTTTTAAACTGGATGTATTTACGTCAATCGACAAACACATCAACAAGTATTTCAAACATCCCAAACTGCGTCAGCTGATGGAATTTCCAGTGCTGTTCCTGGGAGCCCTTCCAAAAGATACGCCCGCTTTATACAGCCTGATGAATTATGCCGATATAAAGCTGGGAACCTGGTACCCCAAAAAAGGAATGTATGCCGTGGTGGAAGGGATGTATAAACTTGCAGAAGAACTGGGGGCTGAATTTGTATTTGGCTGTAATGTAACAGCCGTGAATGTGAACGGAGGCAAAGCAACCGGTGTAACATCGGCCGATGGCCGTACGTTTGAAGCAGACGTGGTGATTGGTGGAGCAGATTATCATTTTGTAGAAACCAAACTGCTGCCCGAGAACTACCGTAGGTACAGTGAAAAATACTGGGACAAACGTTTGATGGCGCCAAGCTGTTTGCTCTATTACGTGGGACTGAATAAAAAACTGGAAGGAGTGCCGCATCACTCCTTGTTCTTTGACGCCGATTTTGAAGTGCATGGCCGGGAAATTTATACCACCCGTAAATGGCCTTCGGATCCACTGTTCTACCTGTCGGTATCATCAGTAACCGATGAAACAGTAGCACCGGCAGGATGCGACAACCTTGTTTTCCTGATACCGGTAGCCGCCGGACTGGAAGCAGACACAGAAGAATTGCGGGACAACTATTTTCAAACGATCATGACCCGGTTTGAAGAAAAAACCGGTCAGCAGATAAGAGACAACATTGTTTATAAAAAAAGCTATTCGATCAGCAACTTTGTGGATGACTACAATTCATTCAAAGGCAATGCTTACGGACTGGCAAATACACTGATGCAGACGGCTATTTTCAGGCCCTCCTGCAGAAGTATTAAAATAAAAAACCTATTTTACACCGGCCAATTAACGGTTCCGGGGCCGGGAGTACCTCCGAGCCTCATCAGCGGGGAGGTGGTGGCCAACGAAGTGGTGAAGCATTTTGGCTGAACCGCCGGTGAAAACGAAACTCGATTAAGAACAAAACAACTCAACGGGAATGATTAAACTTTTCCATGATGTAAGTCAGCAGTGCAGTAAAGCGGTCACGGAAAAATACAGCACATCTTTCAGCAGCGCCATCCGACTGCTGCACCCCGACCTCCGTACGCCCATTTATAATATCTATGGATTTGTACGGTTTGCCGATGAAATTGTAGATACATTTCATCAATACCGCAAAGAAGAATTGCTGACCGAATTCCGGGCAGATACCTATGCCGCCATTGAGCGGGGCATCAGCTTGAATCCGATCCTGCACAGTTTCCAGATCACCGTACGTGAATACAATATCAGCCACGACCTGATCGATGCTTTCTTCAACAGCATGGAGATGGACCTGAGCAAAACCACCTATAACAGCAACGGCTATAAAGAATACATTTACGGCAGTGCCGAAGTGGTGGGACTGATGTGCCTGTATGTTTTCTGCGAAGGCGATAAAAACCTCTACAACGACCTGAAGCCCTCGGCCCAGGCCTTGGGTGCTGCCTTCCAGAAAGTGAATTTCCTGCGAGACGTGAAAGCAGATTATGAACAGCTGAACCGTTCGTATTTCCCGGAAGTGGATTTCAAGAACTTTACACCCACCATGAAGAGGCAGATCGAGGACGACATCAACCGCGATTTTGAAAATGCCTACGAAGGAATCCTGAACCTGCCGCACAAAGCACGCTTTGGTGTGTATGTGGCCTACAAATATTACCTGTCGCTTTTCAAAAAGATCAAACGTACCACACCAGCCAGCATCATGGAGCAACGCATCCGCATACCTAATTATGGCAAAGCCTATATCGTTGCCAAAGCAGGATTGAGAAGCCAGCTGAATTTATATTAACCGAACAAGTATGGATGTTATTCTGGTAGATGAGCAGGACCGGCCTGTGGGCGCCATGGAAAAAATGGAAGTTCATCAAAAAGCCCTCCTGCACCGGGCTTTCAGTATTTTTATTTTTAACGAACGCGGCGAAATGCTGCTGCACAAACGGGCCGATAAAAAGTACCACAGCGGTGGTCTGTGGACCAACGCCTGCTGCAGCCATCCCCGCCCCGGGGAAGACACTCTGGAAGCTGCCGGCAAAAGACTGCTGCAGGAAATGGGCATTGTAACCCCCCTCGAAAAGGCATTTGAGTTTGTATACAAAGCCGGCTTTGATAACGGCCTCACCGAATATGAATTTGATCACGTGTTTGTAGGAACCTACAGCGGCGACGTGACTCCCGATGCAGAAGAAGTAAGCGACTATTGCTATAAAAGCATTGAGGAAATAAAAAACTCCATTCAATCTCACCCGCAGAAGTATACCGAGTGGTTTAAAATTGCTTTTCCAAAAATGGAAGCGTATCTTGAATCTGCTGCTTCTCATTAATTCACCTGCACCGCAACCCAATACGTGCTAACCAATTTCACCAAACAGGATATCGCTACAGCCATTGCTGTTTTTTTTCATGCCATTGGCCTGGCAGGTTTGCTTTACTTCGACAAAAGCTTCTTCATTAACGCCACGCCGTTCAACCTGCTGTTGTCATTTATCCTGCTGCTGTGGACACAGCCGGAAAAAAACAGCTCCTTCTGGCTGTTCCTGGTTGCCTGTTATGCCGTGGGGTTTATGGTGGAACTGGTGGGTGTGAACACATCCCTGCTTTTCGGGCATTATGCATACGGTGAGGTACTGGGATGGAAAGTGAAAAATGTTCCCCTGCTCATCGGCGTAAACTGGTTCATCATCATTTACTGCAGCGGCATCAGTATTCACATGCTGCTTACCCGGCTGGTAAACCGGATGCAGGGAGATGCCGCAAAACCGGCAGCTTCGGTGAAAGCCCTTTCCGTGATTGTGGATGGCGCTACGATGGCCGTTTTTTTCGACTGGCTGATGGAGCCCGTGGCCGTAAAACTCGGCTACTGGGCCTGGGAAGGACCTATACCTTTTTTTAATTACGGGTGCTGGTTTGGCATCAGCCTGTTATTGCTGGCCCTGTTTCATGTTACAAAATTCAATAAGCAAAACAAATTCGCTGTAAATTTGTTATTGATCCAGCTGATGTTCTTCCTGATCTTACGGACATTCATGGAATAAAAAATTGTTGACCCGCACATGCTTAACTGGTTACTTTATATCAGTATCACCCTGGCCACCTTTGTTTTAATGGAGGGCTTTACCTGGTGCCTGCACCGCTACGTGATGCATGGATTTGGCTGGTACCTGCACAAAGATCACCACCAGAAAGGCCCCGGCTTTTTTGAAAAGAACGACGCCTACTTTCTCATCTTTGCCATTCCCAGCTGGCTGCTCATTATGCTGGGGGTTATTTATAAACAATACTGGATGATCTGCATCGGTTCGGGCTTTACCTTGTATGGCCTCGCTTATTTCCTGGTGCATGAAGTAATCATTCACCAGCGCATCAAATGGTTTACCCGCAGCAACAACACCTATATACGTGCCCTCCGCTGGGCGCATAAAATGCATCACAAGCACCTCGACCAGCATGAAGGCGAAAGCTTCGGTATGCTGTGGGTGAATAAACGGTACTGGAACAAAGTGCGGGAGGATAAAAAAAGAAACACAAAAGAAAAAATAGCCGCCTGATCTGCCAACCGGCTTCCGGCACAGCCGTCCATTCATTGAATAATCACTACACATATTTTCTCATTCTTGCTGCCTCTTTTGCCGGGCCTTTCTTCCTGAGCTTTGATAAGAAAGTGGCGTTTTACAAAAACTGGAAATATGTTTTCGCCGCTATGATCATCCCCGCCCTCGTATACATTGCGTGGGATATGTATTTTACCCGGCTGGGTGTTTGGCATTTCAATAACGAATACGTAACCGGTATCTATCTCTACAACCTGCCGCTGGAAGAAGTGCTGTTCTTCCTCATCGTTCCTTACTGCTGCGTGTTCATCTATGCATGTGTCCGGGCCTATTTTCCCAACCTAAGGGATAAAAGATGGGCGGTATGGATTCTTGCCATGCTGGGTGTATATATGTTTGTGTTCGGCTTCATCTGCGTATCAAAATATTATACCGGGTGGACCTTTACCCTGGCCGGCGCCTTCATCCTCAGCCTTTTTTTCTTACGGCGTTATTTTACCGGCTTCGATCCGGCCTCCTTCCTGGTTTCCTACGCCATCTGCCTGGTACCATTTCTTATCGTAAACGGTTTTCTGACCTCGCTGCCCGTGGTCATTTACAATGATGCCGAAAACCTGGGCATCCGCATCCATACCATTCCCGTGGAGGATGTGGTGTATGGTATGCTGCTGATTCTGCTGAATATTGTTTTTTATGAGAAGGCGAAAAACCGCTGATCAATGCCGCTGCAGTTTTCCGCTGCCTGTCATGGGCAATGAATCAACAATGGTGATGCGCTGCGGCGTTTTAAAGGAGGATAATCTTTTTTTGCAATAAGTAACCACGTCTTCCGGCTCCACCAGCATCCCCGTATGCAATACCAGTTCGGCTACAATGATCTGTCCCATCAACGGGTGCGGCATACTGCTGATCCTTGCCTGCTTTACTCCGGGCATTGTTTCCAGCACAGCCTCCACTTCTTCGGGAAACACTTTCAGCCCGGATACATTGATCACCGATTTGGATCTCCCTTCCACTTTTATCAGCCCGTCTGCTGTTTTAGATGCATAATCGGCTGTCAGAAAATACCCGTTCCTTAACACCTGGCTGCTGGGTGTGGGCGGAAGCAGGTATGCATCAAACATACCGGGCCCTTTAATGCCGAGGTGACCCACCTGCCCGGCGGGCAGGGGCTGGTAATCGTCGTCGAGTATGTCAACCGTATAGCCCGGCAGGGCATAGCCCACGGCTTCGGGATGTTCGGCCGACTTTACATAGTTCAGTACCGGCAAGCCTATTTCAATAATGCCATATGCCTGGCTTACATCAATGGAAAAACGTTCTTTAAAGGCCTTACATACGTCCGGCGAAATAGCCGCCGAAGTGGAGATCACTTTTTTCAGCGAAGGCATCTGCTCACTGCTTTTATCAGCAGCCAGTAATTTGATCTGCAGGGGAGAAGCATATAATAATGTTCCTGCATACCGGTTGGTGATGGTAAGTATGTTTGCCGCCAGGAAATCTTTGGCTACCGCAATAGCCGCCCCGTATTTAATATACAGTACAATCGATACCATAAAGTGATAAGCCATGGGCAGTACCCAAACAACAGTATCCCCGGGGCCCAGTTCAAGTCCGTTGTTGGCAGCCATTACGCGGTCGATTACCGCCTGGTGCGAAACGATGACTCCTTTTGATTTACCGGTGGTGCCAGATGTGAAGCGGATAAATGCAGGCTGATGAACAAACGCAGCAAAGGCAACCGATTCGTGAATGGCGGTATAGGCAAAACGGAAAGAACCGTTGCGGAGCGGAATGATTGTTTCGATGGTATCCAGCGGCTGAATGCCCGACTGGTCGTCGATGATCACGTGCAGCTTTGCGTCGTTCAGGATATCGTCTACCTCGGGTTTTTTCAGCCCCGGCGACAGGGGCATTACCGTGGCGCCGCAACCCACCGCTGCAAAAATGCCGATGATAAAATTTCTTCCATTGGCAGCCATTACGCCGATGCCCATGCCTTCTTTTACACCCAGTTTTACCAGCTGGTTGCGCAGTTCTTCCGTTTCAATAAACAGTTGTTGAAAATGGATACTCCCGTGTTCATCATGAACAGCAGCATGGGTGGGCCATTGGTGGGCAGCATCTTTCAGGATCTCATAAACCGGCCATTGCTTCATCGGGCAAAAATACTCACAATTGCCCGTTTTGCACCTGTTTTACCTCTTCGTTTTGAGGCTGGTTGTTTGCAAATGCAGCAGCCAGGCATCCGGCGGCATAGCCGGTTTGCAGGCAAATGCCCATTACCCGGGCGCTGGCGATGGCTTTTTCGGTAGCCGAAATATTTCTTCCGGCAAAGAACAGGTTTTGTATGCTGGCCGATTGCAAACAGGCAGCGGGAACCTGGTAATAATCATGCTCATTAAAATAACTCATGCTCACCCGCCGGTGCTGCACCCATTCTTCAATGGGCCATGATCCATTGGCAACGGCATCGTCGAACTTGCGGCATTGCAGCACATCTTCTTCGGTTAATACATACCTGCCCACGCTCCTCAACCCGGTTCTTGTTCCCACTTCGGGTGCAATATGCTGAATGGATGCCTGTTTAAAGGCGGCTACCCGGTTTACCAGGAACTGGGCAAGATTTTGTACAAAGCTTTCTGCCACCGTTTTCAACTCCTGCAGGTTACCGGGTGCATAGGTTACGGGCAAAGGCAGTCCCACTTTTAAACTAACCTGGTTATTGCGCAATGATCCCTGTACCACGTAAACCCGGTCGTAAAAATCCGGTAGCACATCATCGTCGATAGCAGCACGCAGGGCCTTCATCATGATGAGGCCGAGTCTTGCTTCGTTGTCTTCGGCAACACCCTGCATGGTGAACACCTGGGCGGCGGCCTGGTAATGATCTGTTTTTATCACGGGCAGGTGTGCGGCTCCGCTGATCACGCTGTCGCCGGAGCAGTCGATCAGCGATTTTAAAAAAATGGTGAATGGTTTCCCATCGGCAATCACCGACGCAGTCATTATTTTATCGTCACGGGTTTCCACGGTTTTTAAAACCGCATTGAAATGAATGTGTACCTGGTGGGCATGCAGCCACTCCACACAAAGCTGTTTGAATGCATCGATGTGATACGGCAGGTAGTGCAGCCCCTCTGCATTGTGCAGCGGCCGGGTGGCCGAGCGCTGCTGCAGTGCATCGGCAAATTCCCTGGCAAAACCATTCACCACGTATTCAGACTCTTCCTTCTTGCTGAAATGATACAGGCCGCAGATGGTTCCCACTTCGGCCGCCGTTGCCTTTCCTCCCAGGAATGCATTGCGCTCCACGAGGGTTACCTTCAGCCCTTTGCGGGAAGCAGCAATAGCTGCCGCCATGCCGGCAGAGCCGCCGCCAAGTACCAGCACATCGGTATGCAGAACGGTTTCCATTACTGGTTGCTGAGCAAGATTTCTTTTAACTGTTGTTCAATAAACAGCAGGTCGCTGCTGCTGATGGTGTCGGGTGAATAAGCGATGTTCACACCCAGCTCATCATCGTGTTTTAAAAATACAAAAGTAAGGCCGGGTGGGAAAGTAAGCGCCGGTATCATGCTGATGTCGCGGATGGGTTCGCCGAACAGCGAACGCAGGTTATTGAAGTTATCGCCGGTGGAGGTGTACAGGAAACTGGCAAAAACTCCCTTGCCCGTTTTGCTCACCAGGAAATAATACAACCATAGCGGGATATGCCGCATCATATTCAGGAAAAGGGTATACCGCTGCGGAATGCCTTCCTTGATCTGGTCCATCATCTGCCTGCCCAGGCAATGCACGGTTTGTTGTACGTCGAGTAATTCACTTTGCGGAATGCGGTAGAACAGGAAGGAGACGGTGTTGGAGATCAGCGGGCCATTGCCTCCCTTCAGGCGGCCGTCGTAGGGAACCGGCAACCAGAGATCCCCTGTCTTATTCTTTTGTTTGCCAAGCCGGTTGATGATGTGAGAGCAGCAGGCAATGAGGTAAAGCGTAGGTCCGAAACGGGAACCCGTTTTAAATGCATTGCTGTTGATGTTCTTTGTTTCTTCTGCTGTAAAGGAAAAATGTTTTACCAGCGTGGCGCCTTCCTGGCTTTTCATTTTCTTTTCGGCCACGGAAAAAACCGGCGGCCGGGCCGAGCGCTGAACAAAGTGTTTTACCTTATACATGTTGCGGATATAGGTAACCACACCGGTCTTTTTTTCCGTTCCGGGAAAAAAGAGGCTGAAGTCAGGCTCCTTGTTTTCCGATAACTGGTTCAGGTGTTCAAAAAGCAGGGTGGTTCCTTTGGCATCCAGCAAAATATGATTCCACGAAAGAAC
>DMRT01000305.1 GCA_003455235.1 Chitinophagaceae bacterium | reverse complement strand
CCTTGTGGGGCATGGCGCTGCTTCCAATTTCTCCTTTCTTGGTCTTCTGTTTGAAATAATCCATGCTGATGTAGGTCCAAACATCGCGGCAAAAATCCACCAGGATGTTGTTGATCCGTTTGATGGCATCGAAATGGGCTGCCAGGGTATCGTAGTGTTCGATCTGCGTGGTGTACTGCTGGCGCTGCAATCCTAATTTATCTGCCGTGAACTCATTGGCAAATTTTGTCCAGTTGTATTTTGGATAGGCCACATGGTGTGCATTGAAATTGCCTGTGGCGCCGCCGAACTTTCCCATGAAAGGTATATAGCTGAACAACTGTATCTGGTTCTCGAGCCGCTCTACAAATACCATCAATTCTTTTCCCAGCCGGGTCGGACTTGCCGGCTGTCCGTGTGTACGGGCCAGCATGGGGATATCCTTCCATTCAACGGCCAGCTTGCCAATGGCATGCTGCAGGTTGATCACCGCCGGCAGGTATTCCCGTTCCACACTGTCTTTCCACAGCAGTGGAATGGCTGTGTTATTTACATCCTGCGACGTAAGTCCGAAATGCACCCATTCTTTCAATGCGGAGGCATCGCATTTATCCAGTTCTTTTTTGATGAAGTACTCAACAGCTTTCACATCGTGGTTGGTGATGCTTTCGGTTTTCTTTATTTCTTCTGCATCTGCCGGAGAAAAACTGGCTGCCACATTTTTTAAATGCTGTTTTGTTTTGGCATCGGCTTTAAAAAATTTCTTCTCTGCCAGGAACAGAAAGTATTCCACTTCCACGATCACCCGGTATTTCATAAGGGCATACTCGCTGTAATATTCACCGAGGTGCTGTACCTGTTTGCGGTAACGCCCGTCGATGGGAGAGAGAGCAGTAAGTTGATTCAAATCCATGATGTTGCTGTACATTTGCGGCAAAAATACGTTAATTGACACAGAAGATAAGAGTGGGAGCGGTTAGTTACCTGAACACCAAACCGCTGATTTATGGGTTTGAGCAGGGGAAGATGAAAGACCAGGTGGAACTTATTATTGATTACCCGGCCAATATTGCCTCACAACTGATCAACAACCAGGTTGATATAGGCCTAGTGCCGGTGGCCGTGATCCCTTTCCTGAAAGAACATCATGTTGTTTCGCCATACGGCATTGCCTGTGAGGGGGAGGTAGCCAGCGTATGCCTGTTCAGCGAAGTGCCGATGGAACATATCAGCCACATCCTGCTCGATTACCAGAGCCGCACTTCGGTGGCCCTGCTGAAAATACTGCTGCGTGATCATTGGAAGATATCCCCGCAACTTATCCCGGCTTCCAGCAATTATGAAAAGGATATTGCCGGAACCACTGCAGGATTGGTGATCGGCGACCGGGCATTAGAACAACGTACAAAATCAACCTATATCTACGACCTTGGCACTGCCTGGCATGAGATGACAGGACTGCCCTTCGTTTTTGCCGCCTGGGTCAGCAATAAAAAACTCCCCCAGCCCTTTATCGATGAATTCAGCGAGGCCAATGCTTATGGTTTTGATCACCTTGATGAAGTGATACAGCAAAACCCATTCACGGCATTTGATCTTCATTCGTATTATACTGACTTCATCAAATTCAGGCTGAATGAAAAGATGTTTGAAGCGGTAAGGGTGTTCTTCAGTAAGATGAAACAGGAAGGTTGAGCTAATCAGCCAGGGGAATGCTGAATCCATCTTTCAATCCCTGCACCAGTTTTTTCCGTTGTACCGCATCAAAGCGCAGGTAATAAAATACCCGGGTAAACAGGGTGTATGCAATCGCAAAATATTTTACCAGCCCCCGCAGATTCTTCCGGCTGAAATAGATCTTGTTGCGGTTGGAATAATAAACATAAAACGTGGAGTCTCCGCTGCTGGACGAAGAAACCTTGTGCAGCACGGTAAGCGAAGGTTCGTAATACATTTTATACCCCTGCTTCAGCGCCCGGAAAACAAAATCCGTATCGTCGTAATACGCAAAGTATTTTGCATCCATCATGCCGGTAGTTTCAAACACGCTGCTTTCAATCAGCATAAAACAGGTAGGGGCATAGGTAATGTATTTCGCCACATTGTATTCTGGTGCATCCGCTTTTCCATCGCCGTAATGAATGCCCAGCGCCCGCCATTTGTTCATGTAGCCGCCGGCCATCCATAGCTTACGGGTATCGAAATAAAATATTTTGGGTACGATGATTTTTTCGCCGTTGGTTTCGCATAAAGAAACCATATGGCCGAAAACAAAATCCTGTTCCAGTTCAATGTCGTTGTTCAGCAGCAGTACGTAGCCGCAACCGTCGGCCAGCGCATTGCGTATGCCGATATTGTTTCCTTCGGCCACGCCGATATTACCCGGACTTTTCAGGTGCTTCCATTGGGTAACCGGGTACTGCGACGCACACTGTTCAATAATGCTGTCGGAAACAGGATTGGGAGAATTATCGATGAGGTAGAGAATGTAGTTGCTGTATTTTTGTTTGGATACGCTTGCAAAAAAGCCGGGCAACACCTCATCGCTTTTGAACAATACCGTAACCAGGCCGATCTTTCCCATAGCGTTTATTTCAATAAACCTTTTGATCTCATTTCGGTGATGGAATCTTCATACCGGCTTTGCTGTACCTCCTGTTCATTCACCCATTCCGTAAATCGTTTAAGTCCGGATGTAAAATCAACGTCAGCAGTGAAACCGAGCAGGCGTTTGATTTTATCCGTATCGGCATAGTTGTGCCGGATATCGCCCAGCCGGTAATTGCCTGATACCTGCACGGGAACCTCTGTGGCATAATACTTCAGCAGCAGGGCCACCACTTCCGAAACCGGGATGGCTTTTCCGGATCCAACATTAAATACCTGTCCGTTTGCTTCTTCTTTTTCAATGCCCAGGCAGGTGGCTCTCACCACATCATCGATGTATACAAAGTCGCGGCTTTCTTTTCCGTCTTCAAATATGTTGATGGGCTTGTTGTTTTTTATAAGGGTGGAGAAGATAGACAGGATGCCCGTATACGGATTGCTTAATGATTGCCCGGGCCCATACACGTTCTGGTAGCGGAATGCCACCGGGGCAATGCCGATCGATGGACAAACCGTCATCACCATCTGTTCCTGGTTTTGCTTGGTGATGCCGTAAACTGAAGACGGATGGATCTTCGATTCTTCGTCGGTGGCCACCAGTTGCAGGGGTTTAGCGGCACCCGGCCAGGTTACTTCAAAATTGCCTGCATCCATATCTTTAGCGAGGCGGTGACCGGGATACACGGGGCCCAGTTCTTCCGACAGGTATTTTCCTTCACCATAAATGGCACGGGATGATGCTACTACCACTTTCTTAACTGCAGTTTTGGTATTCGCAAGTATATCCAGCATCAGGGCGGTGCCGCCGATGTTTACGTCGCTGTATTTTTTTATCTGGTACATCGACTGGCCGGTGCCTGTTTCAGCAGCGAGGTGAACAATCACGTCGTTTCCGGCGATGGCTTTGTTCCAGTCGTCAGCAGCCGTAACAGTTCCTTTGATGAATGTTACATTGTTTTTGATGCTGAGAAAAAGGGGAGAGGAAGATTCCGGGTTGACGCCATGTATCTGTTCGGATAGATTGTCGAGTACAGTTACTTTATGCCCGCGCTGCAGCAGCTGCAGCGCCAGGTTTGAGCCAATGAAACCTGCGCCACCTGATATCAGTACATTTAGTTTGTTCATGTTGTTCGTTTCAGATGAATTGTCCATCCTTATCTGTTTTCTGCCATTGGCCGGTGGCTGCATTATACCGTTTGATGATGACAGCGGGCGAGCCGATGGCCACACAATGGTCGGGTATGTTTCTGGTCACCACCGAGTTGGCGCCGATCACGCTGTTCTTTCCCACGCTGGCGCCGATGATGCACACGTTTTCACCGAGCCAGGCGCCGTCGCCGATGATTACGGATTCAGTCTGTTTGATGGGCTGATCGATCACGGGCATGGTTATATTTTCGTAACTGTGCAGGTTATCGCTGATGTATACTTTGTCGGCCATCAGTACTTTTTGCCCGATCTCTATTTTTGAAGTTGCATAAATGTGGCAGTAGCGGCCGATATAGCAGCCATCGCCGATGCTGAGGCGGGCTTCGTTGTTGCCGGTAAGCGGTACGCAGGCCAGCCATCCGCCGGTATTGATATACACTTTGGTGCCGATGAAAATACGTTCATGCCCATCCAGTGTAGCCTGGATGAGGCGGCTGGACGGGCCGATCTTTCCCAGCCTCATTTTGTAGAGAGGGTATTTGAACAGTTTGTACAAAACCAGGTTGATCATCCGGGTCATTGAATAGAATGCTGTTGATTCTGGGCAAAGTAACGTTATTTCGTTTAAAAGCTGACGCTGTTTCAATCCCTGCCGATACTTCTCCAAAATCGATTAATTTTGACCGCGGCAAAACGCAGCTTCATCCATGAATATATTCCAGCGGGTTTACATCGCTATTTTCAAAACGGGTTACAAAAGAATTTATAGTAAGGCTCTTTCCAAAGTAATTCCGCCTGATCTTTACCCGGCGTTGGATGCTGATGCCGTTCACTTCAAGCATTTCGGACTCATCGGCGATATTGTGTATGCCATTCCTGCCATGCAGGCATTGGCGCAGGGGCGGAAGATCCATCTGCATTTACAGATTAACCAGAAATCCCTGTACAAAAAAGGGATGAAACATGGGAACAAGGATAAGATACTGACCGAGAAAAGTGTGGAGATGCTGGCGCCCTTATTATTGGCGCAACCTGGTTTTGCTGTTTGCGATGTACTGCAAGACCAGCGCATCGATTATGACCTGGATTATTTCCGTAAATACCCGTTTGATTATAACAAGGGACATATCTGCCGCTGGTATTTTCAGACATACGGTGTTACGGCCGACCTGGGCAAAGCCTGGCTGCAGGTGGAACCGGATGTTAGGTATTCAAACGAAATTGTGATTGCCCGTAGTTTCCGGTACCGGGCCCCGGGCATCTCGTATGCCTTCTTCTGTAAATATCCCAATCTTTCTTTTGTTGGTCTGAAGGAAGAGTACGAGGATATGAAAAAGCAACTGCCTTCATTAAGATATGTTCCGGTGAGTAATTTCCTTGAATTTGCCCGGGTGGTGGCGGGTAGTAAATTCTTTATCGGCAACCAGTCGTTTCCCTTTGCTGTGGCCGAGGCATTGAAAGTACGCAGGGCGCTGGAAGTGTATTTTGAATGTCCGAATGTAATACCGGAAGGGAAGGAGGCATATGAATTTTGTTACCAACCCCAGTTTGAAAAAGTGGTGAACCGTCTTTTTAACGGGTTATAAAAAACTCTTTTCTGTACGCAGGAATTCTTCGGCAATGATTGTATCGTTTTCATGAAAGATACAGATGTCGTAATAGCCCATCAGGTTTTTCTTTGATGAGATGTATTCATGCATGCCGGTGACAACTTCCGTATTCTGTATATCGGTGGAAAGTACCAGTGTTCCTTTGTGATCGAAGAAAGCAATCTTGCGGTATCCCATGGTTTCATAAGACAGCACTGTTGAAAGCCCGTCTTCATTGATGGCAATCATATTTTCCCGGTTGTATTCAAAGAAAAGAACAGGCTTGTGTTTTTCAATGATCCGGGATGCGCCCCGCAGAACGATGGTGTCAAATCCTTCCACATCCACTTTCAGTAATTTTATTTCTGCATTGTTGAACCCTCCTTCCGTGATCACATCATCCAGTGACTTCAGCGTTATCTGCTCATTCCCTTTGGCGTCCGGAATAATGGTGTTGTTCCAGCCCGACTTATCCATATTTACCGTTGCCTGCTGCGACCGTTCGCCCAGGAATGTTTTTACAACAGATACATGGCTGAACTGCCCGGTATTTTTTTGCAGGTATGCAAAGGATGTTGCATCTCCCTCAATACCGATCACCGGTACATCGACGGCCGATTTTACTACGGCGATCGTGTCGCCTACATTGGCCCCCACATCAATTACCGTCATACCCGGGTACTTCCGGAAAATAGATGCTGCCAATCTTCCGAACTGGCTGTTCAGGTCCGGGTAGATCTGGTAGTTGGCCAGCTGTACGTTATTGCCGGGCATAATGACCGGAAATTTTCCCACTTTCACTGTTCCTTCTCCCTTTACCGGGGGGATATAAGGAATGCCTGTTTTCACAATATCATATCCATACCGGTTTAAAAAATTCCTGATCAGTTTTCTCATCATCGTTATTTTTTAGTCCGCCATATTGTCCATGTGGTTTCATGACGGTGTAGGTGTTGTTTCTGTATCTTCGCAACGCTGCAAAAGATCATCATATGGCAAATCCTGTTATGGGTAAATTGAAAAAACAACTCGTGCATATCTTTTTTCCTTATGCCAGGAGAAGCTTTTCACAAAGTGGCGAAGATATAATTATTAGTGATTTATTCCAGCGTCTTAAAATACCCCATCCCAGCTATCTTGATATCGGGGCCAATGACCCGGTATCGCTGAGCAACACCTACCGGTTGTATACCAGGGGAAGCCGGGGTGTGTGTATGGAACCCAATCCTGTTATGTATAAAAAACTCAGGGAAAAGAGAAGCGGAGATGTATGCATCAATGCCGGCATTGCTTTCGACGACAGGCGGGAAGCTGATTTTTATGTATTTCCAGCGCAATTCCACGGGTTGAATACTTTTTCCAAAGAAGAAGCTGATTTCTGGGCGGAAACGGGAAACGAAGAAATAGGCAGGCATCAGTCCGAACGGGTAATCCGGATGAAGCTAATTCCGGTGAATGAAATCATCAGCCGCCATTTTACACCTTATCCCAATTTTATATCGGTGGATGTGGAAGGACTGGACCTTGAAATATTACGGACCATTGATTTTGAAAAATACAGGCCGGAAGTTTTTTGCCTCGAAACACTCGGCTTCCGGAAAGGAAACAAGGAGTTTAAGAAAACGGATATTATTGAATTTCTTGCCGGGAAGGGATACTTTGTTTACGCCGATACCTATATCAACACGATTTTCTGCCGCAGGGATGCTTACAAAAACATAGATTGATCAGGTCTTGCTGATCGCTTCCGCCGCCCGCTCTGCAATCTTTCCCCAGTAAAAATGATTATAAAAGTCCATGGGGGTTTGGGATGCCGTATTTATGGCCATAACCGAAGCCGCAAAAGAATCCCAGTCGCTGTTATTTACCAGTTTCATTTTATCGCCCGCCACCGTGGGTGGTATGCCGGTGGCGCCACTTTGCGTGCTTACCACAGAAAGACCATAACCCAGTGCTTCCACCAGTTTGGTTTTGATGCCCCCGCCATCAATAACCGGGTTCAGGAAAATGTCAGCGCCTTTAAAATAGGGGTTGATGTCGGGTACAAAGCCGGCATAAATAATGTTCTTGTTCTGGTAGGGAGATAAACCATTGTATTCGGCCGGAAGCTTGCTGCCGCAGATGATGATCTTGTACCGGAATCCTTCCGCCACCAGCAGCAATGGGTTTATTTTTTCCAGGATGATGTTCAATGCGTCCAGGTTTGGCTTGTAACTTAAAGTTCCGTTGAAAAGCAGAATTTTTTCAGTTTCATTAATTCCATGCGCCTGGGTAATGATACGGCGGCTGGCGGCTTTTTCATCAGGCGTGGGAGGGGCCGGATGTTCAAAGCCGTAGGTGATGGTAATGCATTTACCCGGGTTCAGTTTAAAACGTTCGATGGCATAGTTGCGGTCGTCATCGTGAATGAAGAAGTTGAGATCGGCATGGCGGTGTGTGAACCGTTCATAATTCCACAGTATGCCCCACCACCATTTGTTCACGCTTTTAAAACGAAGCGCTTCTATGTTGTGCGAATGCACGATGAGCCTGACGCCGGTGAACCATTTCAGCCATACAGCCAGCCAGCCATAATACGGGTGTTCGATGATGAGATGCGTGATCTCATTCGTTTTTAGTATGCGGC
>DMRT01000243.1 GCA_003455235.1 Chitinophagaceae bacterium | reverse complement strand
CAACTTTGCAACCGGTTCACCGGTTCCTGATGGTCTGTTTTGAGCGAAAGAAGTAAAAGTTAATCCAATAAGTAAAATTGATATGTAAACAATTTTCTTCAACAAAGTAAAAATAACAAAATCTTTCAGAAAACCAACATTCCCAAACGCTTATTTCTGTTATGGGATGTTAAAAACAGCCTCAAACAGGCCGTCTTATATTAAAACGGCAAATAATGCAAATTATTATGTGGCCAGCGAGCCAAGCAACTGGTTTATGGCAGCAAAATCGGGTACATCCCCGGCTTTTTCCAATACCTCGGCATAGCGGATAATGCCTTCTTTATCGATGATAAAGGCCGAGCGTTTACTTACCCCTTTCATATCCAGGATCCAGGTATCATAAAGGGTGTCATATAGGGCCGAAACCTCTTTATTGAAATCGCTGAGGAGGGGGAAATTGTAGTGCTGGTCTTCCTTATATTTTTTGAGAGTAAAAACGGAGTCTACCGATATGCCGATTACCTGGGCACTGGCATTGCTGTACCGGCCGATGTCGTCGCGTACTGCACATAATTCCCTGGTGCAGGTACTGGTGAATGCCTGCGGGAAAAATAAAAGCAGTACATTTTTTCCTTTGAGGTCCGACAATGTCTGTTTATTCCTGTCGGTATCAAACAGGCTGAAGTCCGGGGCTGGTTTACCGGTTTCAATAGTCATAATTTGCATGTTTGTACAAAGATAGTTCTTGTGTAAAACTTGTTAACAGCGATTAAATGCTTTTGGTTTAATTAGCAGGCACATATTTATAACCAAAACAAATCAACTATGAACAAGTACTTAACAGAACTGATCGGCACCCTGTTCCTGGTAATGGGAGCCATGCTGGGTGGTGCAGTAGGTGCTTCGCTTGCCCTGATGGTGATGATTTATGCCGGTGGGCATGTATCTGGGGCGCATTATAACCCGGCGGTTACCTTATCGGTATGGATGAGAGGTAAGATTGAAATGAAGGATGCCGTGATGTACTGGATATTTCAATTTGCAGGCGCCATCATTGCCGCCCTTCTGGTGATGTATGTTTTTTCTGTGGAAGGAAGCGGTGAGTGCAAGGCCACAGAAGGCTGGGGCACCCGGGCCATTGTGGCCGAACTGGTGGGAACATTTGCACTGGCTTACGTGGTATTAAATGTTGCCACGGCGAAAGGAACCAGTGGAAACAGTTTTTACGGGATAGCCATTGGCGGAACTGTGCTGGCAATGGCAACAGCCGTCGGCAGCTTTTCAGGCGGGGCTTTTAACCCTGCTGTGGCAATAGGGTTGTGCGTACAGCACAGTTTCTGTTGGGACCATGTATGGGTTTATTTCGTAGGCCCCTTGGGCGGAGGTGCACTGGCCGCCATTGTGTTCAGTTTTATTAACCCCGACAGTTTTTATGAGCATCTAAATCTCTAAATACAAAAAGCCCCCAGAAGGGGGCTCTTAGTTATCCAAACAATCCATAAAAACAAAAAATCTTTAGTTTGTTAGCACACGACTTTTGAGTTTTGGATTGAATATTTACATGAGTGTGATTTCCTGAACAGATCAACCGGCAACATAATGGGAAAACGGGACGATATACCCGGTGATTGAAATTCCTGTAATACGCTTGTTTTGAAAAGCGGTAGCTGATACTTTATTCATAGGATCGGTTTTTGGCTCCTGCCGGTTTGGGGGCAGTACCTGTATATAAACGCAGATTACGGGGTTTTATTGCTAATTACTGACTATCAGTTGTATTGCTGATTTTTATGCTTTGATCAATGAAAAGCCCCGCCTTGTTGAGCGGGGCTTTCCTCTATAAAAAGAAATCAGTTAATTACTGTTTGTTAGCAACGGCTGCAGTTTTAGCAGCAGGCTTGTTTGATTTTACTGCCGGGGCAGGGGTGTCGGCTTTTTTCTTTGCTTCCACCATTTCAGCAGACCATTTATCGTATTCGGCTGCTTCCAGCACATTACCGGTGATGGTGATACTTTTTGTTTCGTCAACACCGGCAAATTTTACGGTAAGGTGTTTATCGAAATGACCTACAGTGAGTGCATTAAATTTGGCAGAGATAAAACCGGTAGCACCGGGTGCTATCGGAGATTTGGTATAATCACCGATGGTGCATCCGCAGGTAGGACTGGCCTGCTCAATAATCAGGGGTTCGTTGCTGATGTTGGTTACAACAAACTTCACTTCCTTTGGTTCGTTCTGCTTCAGGTTTCCCTGGTTGATCGTTTCTGTTTCGAATTTTGCAACATCGGCAATTTTCTTCTGGGCGAATAATGATGCGCTGAAAGTAAATGCGGTTGCCAGCAATAATAACTTCTTCATGGTTATTTAGTTTTTAGATTTTAATTTTTAAGATCGTTCAGTCCTTTGTTTTCCGGTGCAGAGCTTCCGGGTGTTTTCCAAACCTCTCCCTTAATGGTAACCTGCTTGTTCTGGTTCTCGTTGTAAGAGATGGTGATGAACTTGGTAAAGGGGCCTTCTGCAGCCGCATTGTAGCCAACGGTGATTTTAGTGGATCCACCGGGAGCCACCACCTTGTCTTTTTCCCATTCGGGGGTGGTGCATCCACAGCTTGCATGTACGTTGCTGATCTTGAGATCGGCATTGCTTTTATTAAACACTTCAAAAACATGGGTAACGGGTTTTCCCTGCGGAATTTTACCGAAATCAAACTCGGTTTCTTTTAAAACCAGCAGGTTGTCGGCCTGGGCAATGCTCATGGCATCGGTGGCCGGCTTGGTGGCGCCAGCGGCGTTCGTTATCTGCTGTGCATGCGCTGTACACAGGCAACCGGTTGCAAAAAGGAGTGTAAATATTTTTTTCATACGTGTTTTTTTGTAACGCTTTCAAAGATACTAAAACGGATTCAACGCCCCCAAATTGTAATCCTGTTAGGAGTTTTTTAACAAAGCTCCCCGTTAATTTATATTTTTGTCCTACATTAAAAAAGCTATGGATACAGGGAATACCAACGAGGCTGCTCTGGCCGGGAAACTGAGTTTCGACAACTTCCGCAATGAAGTGATTGCCGACTACCGCGTTGCCTGTGAAAGCCGGGAAACCAGTCTGCTCGGCCGCAAGGAAGTGCTTACCGGGAAAGCCAAGTTCGGCATATTCGGAGATGGGAAAGAGATTGCACAGGTAGCGATGGCCAAGTTCTTCCGCCCGGGCGATTTTCGGTCAGGATATTACCGGGATCAGACTTTTATGTTCGCGAGCGGACTGGCAACAATTGAGCAGTTCTTTTCCCAGTTGTATGCCGATCCGGATGTAAATAATGATCCCTTCAGTGCCGGCCGGCAGATGAACGCCCATTTCGCCACCAAAATGGTGGACGCAAACGGAGACTGGCTGAACCTTACACAGCTTAAAAACGTGAGCAGTGATATTGCACCCACTGCCGGACAAATGCCACGTGGATTGGGGCTTGCCTTTGCATCCAAAGCATTCCGGGGCATCACGCAAACACATACGCTTACACAGCTCAGCAATAACGGAAATGAAATCTGTTTTTGCACCATCGGCGACGCCTCCACCAGCGAAGGACATTTTTGGGAAACCGTAAATGCCGCCGGTGTGCTGCAGGTTCCCCTCGCCGTTTTTGTATGGGACGATGGATACGGAATTTCGGTTCCCAAAAAATACCAGACCACCAAGGCATCCATTTCCGATGCATTAAAAGGCTTCCAGAAAAAAGACGGTACAAATGGTATTGACATTTACAAACTGAAAGGCTGGGACTATGCCGGCATGTGTGAGATACTGGAACCCGCCCTGCAGAAGATCAGGGATACACATACACCGGCTGTTTTTCATGTGGAAGAAATTACGCAGCCACAGGGACATTCCACTTCCGGAAGTCATGAACGGTACAAAACACCCGAACGGCTTGAATGGGAAAAGGAATGGGACGGACTGAAGCAGATGCGTGAGTGGATACTGGCCAATGCACTGGCCGAAGCAGAAGAACTGAACCACATTGAAGAAAATGCAAAACAATTTGCCCGGGAAAGCAAACAACGGGCCTGGGAAAAATACATCGGACCTGTAAAGCATCAGGTGGCGCAGGCCCTGGAAGTGATCAGGCCGCTGGAGCAGGCAGATCCGGCTCTTAAAAAAGCAGCCGATGAACTGGCTTCTCAACGGGAACCCATGCGCCGGGATATCATGAAAACACTTGCCATCGTGTCTGGCCTTACAAATGATGCCGGAGTAAAGCAGCTATATCGTTCTTTCCAGGAACAGAATGCAGCGCTTTACAATACACACCTCTATAATGACGGTCCGAAGTCGGCGCTGAAGGTACCTGCTGTTGCTCCGTATTATCCGGATGATTCACCCCAGGTAAATGGGTACGAAGTGCTGAACCGTTATTTTGATGAACTCTTCTCCACGAACAATAAAGTGATCGCTTTTGGCGAAGACCTTGGGCATATTGGCGATGTAAACCAGGGATTCAGTGGCCTGCAGGAAAAATATGGTATTGAACGGATATTCGACACCGGCATCCGGGAGCTCACCATCATGGGACAGGGTATTGGTCTGGCTCTGCGAGGATTGCGGCCGATTGCTGAAATACAATACCTCGATTATTTATTATATGGACTGCAGCCATTAAGCGATGATGTGTGCACCACCCACTTCCGTACTGCCGGACAGCAAAGCTGCCCCCTGATTGTGCGAACCCGGGGCCACCGGCTGGAGGGGATCTGGCACAGCGGTTCGCCCATGGGCGTGGTGATCAATGCACTCCGCGGTATGTATGTTTGCGTGCCGCGTAATATGGTGCAGGCGGCAGGCATGTACAACACCTTACTGCAAAGCAATGACCCCGGCCTGGTGATCGAATGCCTGAACGGTTACCGGCTTAAAGAAAAACTTACAGCCAACCTGATGGCGTATACCGTTCCGCTCGGCGTGCCGGAAATAATAAAAGAAGGAACCGACATCACCATGGTGAGTTATGGTTCCACCCTGCGCATTGTGTCCGAAGCAGCAGACGCACTTGAAAAAACAGGCATCAGCTGCGAAGTGGTGGATGTGCAGACCTTGCTGCCGTTTGATATCAATCATTCCATTGCGGCATCGTTGAAAAAAACCAACCGCATCGTGTTTATTGATGAAGACGTGCCCGGCGGAGCGGCCGCTTACATGTTCAATAAGGTAATGGAAGAACAGGGCGGGTATAAATTCCTGGATGTATCTCCACGGACCATCACCGCCAAAGCACACCGTCCCTCATACGGCAGTGATGGTGACTATTTCAGCAAACCAAATACCGAAGATATTATTGCCGCGGTTAAAGAAATGATGGCAGAATAATGAAACTCACTTTATACCAGATCGATGCATTTGCCGGTAAATTATTTGCCGGTAACCCGGCCGCCGTTATTCCCCTTGAAAAATGGCTGGATGAAAAACTCATGCAGCAAATTGCCATGGAAAATAATTTATCCGAAACGGTTTTCTTTGTTCCCTCTCAAAATAAAAACGCTGATTTTGATATCCGCTGGTTTACACCCGAAGTGGAGATCAATTTGTGCGGCCATGCCACCCTCGCCAGCGCTTATGTTCTTTTCAACATCCTCGGGTTTAATACGCCGGCAATAAAGTTCAGCTCATTGAGCGGCATATTGCATGTTTCAAAAGAACATGATCTTATCTGCCTCGACTTTCCATCCTGGAAACCCGAACGGCTGGATATATACCCGGATGAGCTTTCTGCCATGCTGGGGAATGCCGAAATTGTCGGCGTGTACAAATACCGTGACGTGCTTGTTGAGTTGCTGAATGAGGAAGCGGTAAAGAACTGCCAGCCTGATTTTTCGCTGATGAAAAAGCATGTAGACAAGATGATCATCACTGCTCCGGGAAAGGAAGTGGATTTTGTTTCCCGTTTCTTTGCACCCGGCGCCGGCATTGATGAAGACCCGGTAACCGGCTCGGCACATTCGCAACTCATTCCTTTCTGGAGTGAAAAACTGAATAAAACAAAACTTCATGCCTGGCAACTGTCTAAACGCGGCGGTGAATTGTGGTGTGAGCTGAAAGGAGACAGGGCCATCATGAAAGGCAAAGGAGTGTTTTATATGAAAGGAGAAATTGAACTGGCCTCCGAATAAACCGCCCCCTGAAATACATTTTCCACCTGTTTGATTTTGTTTGTAACTTATCCATTCATTGTTCATCTTATAATCAAACACTATGGCAATCGTAAAAGTTATCGAAGTAATCGCAACATCCACCAAAAGTTTTGATGATGCGGTAAAACAGGCAGTAAAAGAAGTGAGTAAAACCATCCGCAACATAGATTCTGTGTGGATCAAAGACCAGAAGGTTCATGTAAAGGATGGAAAGATCAGCACCTACGGGGTGGTGTGCAAAGTTTCTTTCAGGGTTTCGGGCAAGTAGAATGTCAAAACAGAACCGGCATCTTTTTGAGATGCCGGTTCTGTTTTTATTTCAGGTTGTGATATACTTTCTGTACGTCATCGTCCTGCTCCAGGTTATCCACCAGCTTCAACACTTCATTTGCCTGGTCTTCGGATAATTCCACGGTATTGGTTGGTATCCGCGTAAGTTCGGCACTGATCACTTCAATCTTTTTTTCTTCCAGCGCCTTTGCCATATTGCCGAATTCATTGTACGCCGTACGGATGATGATATTGCCATCGGCGTCTTCTCCAATCTCTTCCAGCCCAAAGTCAATCAGGTCCAGCTCCAGGTCTTCGGTATTATGTCCGGCGTTCTTTACTTTAAATTCGCCCATGCGGTTAAAACCAAATGCCACCGATCCGCTGGTACCTAAAGCCCCCTGACCCTTGGTGAAATGCATGCGCACATTAGCCACCGTACGGGTAGGATTGTCAGTAGCTGTTTCCACCATTACGGCCACCCCGTGGGGAGCATAGCCTTCGTATACAATCTCTTCGTAATCGGTTTTGTCTTTACCCATGGCCCTTTTAATGGCGGCTTCCACACGGTCCTTGGGCATGTTGCAGGCCTTGGCGTTGAGGTAGCACCTCCTCAGGGCAGGATTGTTGTCGGGGTCGGGGCCTCCGGCCTTAACGGCTATGGCGATCTCCTTACCGATGCGGGTAAAATTCTTGGCCATTTTGTCCCAGCGGGCAAACATGGCGCTCTTTCTTACTTCAAATATTCTTCCCATGATATGGTTATTGGTTTACTGGTTTAATAGTAAATCAGGGCGCAAATTTAGGGAAAATCAGGCTTGGGAAAAAGAAAACGGCGCCCGTTGCCAGGCGCCGCTCCTTTATTGCTCACAGGGTTTAAAAAGTGTAACCCACCGAAATTTTTACCACCCGGTTATAGGCGTCGTAATTATCATTCTTGTCGAGCCTTGAAAGGCCATGGTCGTACCCGGCTTTTATGTTGATCCCGTTATCGAACTGGTAACCCAGCCCACCCGATAATCCCAGGTCAACTTTATTAAAGCGGCCGGTGATATCAATTCCCTTGTTGAAAAGAGAGATGCCCAGTACACCCAGTTTTGCATTCAGCGTGCTGCGCACGAGGTACGAAACCTGGGGACCGGCATATACCTGCAATCCCTTCACCACATTCGCCTTCAGGTAAAGCGGCATATCGATGTAGTGCTGCTGCACCTGGGCACCTGCATTGATGCCTAGTACCTTGATGGCATCGATCTTAAAATCACCTTTGATGCTGTATCCTTTTTTTGAGTAAGCAAGGCCGGGTTCAAACGAAATGGTCTGGGACAGGGGGATGTTCACATAGCCACCGGCATGAAAGCCGGTTTTTCCTTTGGTAACAAGCCAACCGTCGGTTTTGTCAACCAGGTCTTCCACGATTTGCAGGTCCTGCCCCTGCCAGCGGGAGAAGTTTACGCCGGCAATCAGTCCATATCGGATCTGTGCCTGGGTAGCATTGGCTCCTAATAAACTACTGAGGATAACAACCATCATTTTTTGCTTCATATTTTTTTCGGCAGGGTTTTATGGTCTGCTGGCACCAGTGCGTTAGAAAAATGTGCCACCGTTCTTTTCTTTAGAGAAGGATATGTTAAAGGGAAGATTGTTTGCAAGCGGTTAACGAAAACAGGAACTTGATACAGGGTATCGTTTAAAGGTCAACATTGAATCTCATAACCAGTATCCGTTTGAATGCGTAAGTTTGCCTCACAAAACTTGTTTATGGAAAAGGCGGTTTATTATGCAGACTACCTGCAGCTGGAAAAAATCACCGGCGCGCAGGACCCCGAAAGTTTTAAGGAAGGTAGAGAACCGGCGCATGATGAAATGCTGTTCATCATCATTCACCAGGCATACGAACTTTGGTTCAAGCAGGTTTTATTTGAAGTGAATTCGGTAATCGGCATCATGAATAAGCCGGTGGTGAATGATAACTCGCCCGACATGCAAACGGTGGTGCACCGCCTGAAGCGGGTGGTAACCATATTGAAAGTGCTGGTGCAGCAGATCGACATCATGGAAACGATGACGCCGATGGACTTCCTGGACTTCCGGGATATGCTGCGCCCGGCCTCCGGCTTCCAGAGCTACCAGTTTAAGGTGCTGGAAGCAAAACTGGGATTGAAGTATGAAAACAGGCATGGACAGAATTATTATCTTTCACAACTCAAAGAAAAAGATATTGCCATCATCAAAGACGCGGAAGACGGGAAATCCGTTCTGCAACTGGTTAATGCATGGCTGGAGCGGATGCCTTTCATTACGGATGATTTCTGGAATACTTACCAGGAGGTGTATGTGAACAGTCTGGCAGAAGCAGAAAAGGGGAATGCCGCTTCTTTTGCAGAAGTATTTGGCAATGCATCTGCAGAAAGGAATCTTTCTCCCGAAGCATGCCGTTCGGCTTTGTTCATCATGCTCTATCATGGTTACCCCATGCTGGAACTGCCTTTCCAGCTGCTGGAAACATTGCTGGAGATCGACAATCAGTTAGGTGCCTGGCGGTACCGTCATATCAATATGGTGCAGCGTATGATCGGCAGCCGCATCGGTACCGGCGGAAGCACCGGGGCCGGTTATTTAAAAGGCGCCATGGATAAACATTATATCTTCAAGGAAATTGCCCAGCTCAACAGTTACCTCGTTGACAGGAGAAAATTGCCTGCCCTGGCAAAAGAGGTGGACGAGAGGCTGGGGTATCATTTTTGAAAGACGTCCCTGATTTGATATTGGTTCTTGGTCACCTGACCAACAACGGGGGCCTTTACGGATGATGGGTTTTCTGGGCGTTTCTCTGCTGAACAACTCTCTACACCAACTCTTTCAGCTTTTGCACCACCGCGTCTACTTCTTCTTTCGTATTGTGCTTGCAGAAACTGAAACGTACCGTAACCTGGTTGGGGTTGTTATTGATGGCCCGGATCACATGGCTGCCCTGGTCGGCACCGGAAGTACAGGCGCTGCCACCGCTGGCGCAGATATTATTGATGTCGAGATTGAAGAGGATCATCTCCGACTTTTCTGTTTTCGGAAAACTAACACTGAGTACAGTATATAAACTTCTTCCCAACGGATCACCGTTAAAGCCAACACCTTTGATGTTTTTCTTCAGCTCATCCATCATGTAGTATTTGAGGGTGCCGATGTGTGCACTGTCTGCTTCATAATTGGCAGTAGCCATTTCCAGTGCTTTGGCAAAGCCAACAATGCCGTACAGGTTCTCGGTACCCGCCCGCATGTTTCGTTCCTGGGCGCCCCCGTGTACAAAGGGTTTTATTTTCACATTCTCATTGATGTATAATAAGCCTACGCCCTTTGGTCCGTGGAATTTATGTGCAGCACCGGTGATGAAATGAACCGGTGTGTTGCGCAGGTCGAACGGAAAATGCCCAACGGTTTGAACGGTGTCGCTGTGAAAAATGGCATTGTACAATTTACAAAGATTGCCCACGGCATGGATGTCGAGAATGTTCCCGATTTCATTATTGGCATGCATCAATGTAACCAATGTTTTTTCTTCACTGGCGGCCAGTAATTTTTCCAGGTCGTCAAGATCCACATGTCCGTTCGGCAGCAATTTTACATAACTCACCTTCGCAACATCCATATTATCCTCGTGTTCCACCGAATGGGAAACGGCATGGTGCTCGATGGGCGAAGTGATGATGTGTCTGCAGCCAAGGTCACGAACGGCAGCGGAGATAGCCGTGTTGCTGCTTTCGGTGCCACCACTGGTAAAAAATATTTCGGCCGGGTGTGCATTCAGGATTTTTGCAACAGATTTACGGGCTGTTTCAATTGCCATGCGGGTTTCCCTTCCGTACGAATAAATGGAAGAGGGATTGCCGAACTTTTCAGTAAGGTACGGCATCATGGCTTCCAGCACACGGGGATCCAGTGCGGTGGTGGCGGCGTTGTCGAAATAAATACGGTTCATGTTGTTTGAAGTTTGAAGTTTATGGTTTGAGGTTGGGTGAATGATGATTGAAAAGTGCTTATTGTTATTTTACTCTTTTTAACCTCAAACCGCAAACCACAAACCTGCCAACCGTTCTACATCATACTGCCTATATCCTGCATCAGTCTCCGGGCAATATTATCGGCGGTTGTTTCAAAATTACTTTCTGCATAAATACGGATGATGGGTTCGGTATTGCTGGTACGCAGGTGCACCCAGTCATTGTCAAATTCTATTTTTAATCCATCCTCCGTATTGATCGGCTGGTTCTTGTACTTGTCTTTTATCTTTTTGAAAATATCCTTTACATTGATGCCGTTCTCCAGCGTGATCTTGTTCTTGCTTATAAAATAGTCCGGGTAAGTATTCCGCAGCTGCTTGATGCTTTTTTTGCTTTCAGCCAGGTGTGTGAGAAAAAGAGCAATGCCAATCAATGCATCACGGCCATAGTGCAGGTCCGGAACAATGATGCCGCCATTTCCTTCGCCGCCGATCACGGCATTCACTTCTTTCATCCGGTTCACCACGTTCACTTCGCCCACCATGCTGGGGGAGTATTCGCCGCCGTGTTTCAGCGTAACATCTTTCAGTGCCCGGGTGGACGACATATTGGAAACGGTATTTCCTTTGCGTTTGCTCAGTACATAATCGGCCACGGCCACCAGGGTATATTCCTCACCAAACATGCTTCCGTCTTCACAAACAAAACAGAGGCGGTCAACGTCGGGGTCCACCGCAATTCCCAGGTGGGCTTTATGTTTTACCACTTCGCTGCTCAGGTCAACCAGGTGCTCGGGCAATGGTTCGGGGTTGTGGGCAAAGTTGCCGGTAACTTCGCCGTTCAGTACAATCACGTCGGTAACACCCAGTGCTTTCAGCATGGCAGGAACCGCCAGGGCGCCGGTGCTGTTTACCGCATCCACCACTACTTTAAAATTTTGTTTCTTGATCTGTGCTGCATTCACCAGGTCGTATGCCAGTACGGCATCGATGTGTTTCTTCAGTGAGTTTTCATCTTTGGTGTAAGTGCCCAGCCTGTCAACAGCAGCAAAATTGAAATCTTCTTTTTCTGCGGATTTTAATATCAGTTTTCCTTCATCTCCACTGATGAATTCGCCTTTGCTGTTGAGCAGCTTCAATGCATTCCATTCTTTGGGGTTATGACTGGCAGTGAGGATGATGCCCCCCGCGGCATTTTCAAATTGAACCGCCATTTCCACAGTGGGTGTGGTACTGAGGCCAAGGTCAACCACATCCAGCCCGAGGCCGAGCAGGGTATTGGATACCAGGCTGCTCACCATTTCGCCACTCATGCGGCCGTCGCGGCCAATCACTACTTTTTTATTGCTGCTTTGTTGTAACAGCCAGCTTCCGTAAGCGGCTGCAAACTTCACGATATCAACCGGGGTAAGGTTTTCATTGGTTTTTCCTCCGATGGTTCCGCGGATGCCCGATATGCTCTTGATCAATGCCATTCCATTCTGATTTTAGGGAGAGCAAAGATAAGAAAACGGTTTTTAGTTTAGGGTTCATAGTTCATGGTTTATGGTCATGGTTCCGCCGCTTTATTATACCAGCTATGAACTATTGGCTATCAACTATTAACTGTTAACTTTGCCTCATGCAGCAAACCTGGTTCAAAGACTGGTTCAATTCGCCTTACTACCATATGCTCTATTTCAACAGAGATGACCGGGAGGCCGCTGCATTTATCGACAACCTGATTGCCTACCTGAAACCGGCCCCCGGCAGCAGTATGCTGGACGTGGCATGCGGCAAGGGCCGTCATTCCATCCAGCTGGCCGAAAAAGGATTTGATGTCACGGGCATCGACCTCAGCGACGACAGCATCGCGGAAGCCCTGCAGGCAGAAAATGAAACCCTGCATTTTTACAAGCACGACATGCGCCTGCCTTTCTGGATCAATTATTTTAATTACGCCTTTAATTTCTTCACCAGCTTTGGTTATTTCCGAACCCGGCGGGAGCACGACGATGCCATCCGCACCATTGCCCAGGCCATCAAACCCAACGGAACCTTTGTGATGGATTTTCTGAATGTGCATTATGCCGAAGATCACCTGGTGCATCAGTCAGAAAGCGAGATCGACGGGATCAATTTCATCATCACCAAATGGTTCGACGAAACGCATTTCTATAAAAAGATCGTGGTGGAAGATGAAAGCAAAAAGGAACCGCTGATTTATACCGAACGGGTGGCCAAATTTTCACTGGGCGATTTTACCGAAATGTTTGCTTACCAGGGCCTGCAGCTGCAGGAAGTATTCGGGGATTATTCCTTCTCAAATTATGACGTAAAAAAATCGCCACGGATGGTGATGATCGCTAAAAAGATCAAAGCCTGACCGGATGGGTGCTATGCCGCAACGGCGCTGGTATTTTTTTACGTTGCGGCTTAATGTCTTTGTTGTAATTATTTATTCTTATTGTTAAGCAACATCCACCTGGATGTTTCATAGATCGCAGAAGTAAGTTGGGATAAATGTTTCTTCACCGAATCCTGCTGCAGCGGGCTTAATATAGGAGCTTCTGAACGAACGGGCACCAATTCTTCTTTTTTAATGCGGATGTTTTTCCGGTAGAAATAGTCATCGGTCACCACGCCAATCCAGCCGGGCGCATGGTATATGATAAAAGCGGCATTTTCTTTTTTGTCTTTGTCCAGCAGGTCTCTTCCCAGGGTGCTGTTAAGGTAGGGTTGCTGTATCATGCCCGCCAGGGTTGGCAGGATGTCGATCTGCGATACGGTTTCTTTGCGGAACTGGGCGGGCAGCAGGCGGGGTGCGTAAAACAGCAGCGGCACGTGTTCATCGCTCAGGCGCTGTTCCGTCCAGGCACCGGGGTAAATAGCGGAGGCATTTCCTTCCACGCCATGGTCTCCGGTGAAAATAAAAATGGTATTGTTG
>DMRT01000244.1 GCA_003455235.1 Chitinophagaceae bacterium | reverse complement strand
GCAAGTTAGTCGGCTGGCACAGACCCATGCTTTAAAAAAACAAGGAACTACGGCATAAACACAGCCCCATCGCACAAAGCCATCTTTTATTCCGTTCCTCCTTGTTTTTTTAGCCACGCCGCCTGATGTGAATGCTTTCTTTTTTTTCCTTTTTTCTTTTAAAATAAATTTTATTACAATGAAAAATGCAAATCACTTCTTCGGCTCAGGCAATGGTTCAGAAAATTTCTATTGCCACAAACCTTCCTTAATTCTTTACACTGATGGTGTGAAAGAGTTAGCGGAAAAATGCGGTGCTTACTGGTTGATTGATTTAATCATAAGCCATCAATGCCACAAAGATGTAAACCTTGAACGCTTTCAGGTGTGGGATTTAAAACGAGTACGGAATGATGTTTTCACCATCCTTGCAACTGATGGAAACCACAACAAAGTAACAAGTCAGGAAATCCCGTTTAGTGACTTTCCTTATGACCTTGCTACTATTTGGCTCGTAGATGGATGCCTGATGTTACCTAATGAGTACTAAAAGAAAAGGCGGTCTGTAAAGGCCGCTTTTTTACAACCCTGCACGACCTGTTGAATGAATACAGCTTTTGCCAACGTGTTTTTTATAAAGCAAAAATAGCTACGGCAGCCCACCGCACCGACCTGACAAAAAAACCAAAAGACTACGGCATAAACACAGTCCCGACTCACAAGGCCATCTTTTATTCCGTTTCCTTTTGGTTTTTTATCTGCCTTCGCTGGAGAGATGCTTATAAAAAATCACTATTATGCAAAAGCAGCTTCGTATCATCACCAGTCGCCGTTTGGCAGTTTGTCCTTTCAGCCTTTCTTTAGGTCCAGTTCCTTCTTTGCCATCTTGGCTTTTCGGTAAGCATCTTGGCAGGCGTCCAGTTCATTTTCGCTATCGTGGTTCCAGGGTGTTTGTAGTAGGCTCTTCGGGCTGGTATCTTCATTGTTCTCCTTCAGGCCGTCGTTGGCTGTCAGCATTGCCCTTTTAGGGCTTTGCTGAATGAAAAGCCCCGCCAGGAATGGCAGGGCTTTATCGGACTGAAAGAATGAACAATTTTAAATCTTATGAACCGCTTACTTTAACTAATGCCAAAGCATTGTAAGCACCGTTTTTCAATGGGTACATCTGACCATTTACTTCCTGATAAAACTCAATACCAAGTGCCAGAAATAAAGGGTGAGTACTGTTTGCAGTAACAGCATTTGAAAGGTTAATTAAAGCTGTTGCAGTAACATCCCAGGGTAACACCGCAGTTTCACTTGTTGCCACAACAAAAGTTTCATTTTCAAAATCAACCTCTGCACCGGCAGAAACAATTTTGAAATGTGTAGAGCCCCCCGGAGCTGCAATCATGTTCAAGGGAACAAATGAAGGAATGCTAACAGCAAGTGTACCTGCAACCCTGTCAATAGTAGAAGTATAAGGTGCATAAAGAGTAGTACCCAGTTTCCCGGTGATGTTAAACTCAAAGCCTTCCAGCAATTCAGCTTCGCCATCAATTACATTTCTTTGGCCACGGGGGTTGGTAGCATCTGCCTGGATAACTTCAACCATCTTTTGTGTAAGTCGGCTCACCATTTTACTGTCAGACGCATTTTGCAACATGGCCCGGATAGAATTACGCAGCAGCTTGCCAGCTTTACCAGCCCTTCCAAATTCTTCACCGTTCTCACGGGTTCTTTGAAAATTAGGATCATTAGCGATACGGTCACCAGACACACCACCTTTCTCTCTTGCAAGGTATCCGTCCTGTGATTTGTAGAAGGTAATATCTCCGATAGTACCATCCAGTTTTATTATTCCTTTTTGCTTTGCCATTGTAAAAAATTATGAGTTAGTAAAATATCATCATTGATACCCGAAATTAGATAAGGATTACAGCCTTTTAAAACCCTCACTTCCGTTCCTGCCGATATGTGCAGATTATTCCATTATAAGAGCTTATTTCCTTTCTTAAAATGAAGTAAATTTGTGCATAGCAACTCCATACATAAAGCATGGATGAAGTATGGATAGAGTATTAAAATGTAAATTGAAATGGAAAGAGTTTGTATTTATCCAAAGGATGTGCAGATTGTTACCGGCAAAAGCGAAAGATGGGGGAGAGAGGTAATCAAAAAGATTAAATCTCACTTCTCAAAACAGCCTCATCAATTAGTTTCTATTGATGAGTTTTGCCAGTACACCGGGTTATCTGTTAACACCGTAATTGAGAAGCTGAGAGCATAATTTTATTGGTATAAATACCTTTAAAATCCGTATCTTAGCGTAGCAGAAAAGTAAAGGAAATGTGAGATTGAAAAGTTGTTTGAAGCGAGACTTTACCGAGACCTGCAAGGACTGAAACTTTGAAATAGTTATTAATAAAGGAGTTAGGAGAATGGTTCAAGAGCCTCTCTCTCCGCAAATGACATGATCCTCCGTTATATACGGAGGATTTTTCATTTACCTTTATGCCGCCATGAAGCATCTCTCTTCCCTCAATAAATATTTCTGGAAGTACCGCTGGCATTTTTTGCTGGGCATCCTGTTTATCATTCTCACCAACTATTTCCGGATTCTTTCCCCGCAGCTTACCGGCTATGTCGTGAACACGGTGGTGCATTCCATCGGGAAAAACCAGGGTACGGAAACCGCTTCTTCTGTACAGGAAACGGGGAAGAATTATGATTTTGCTGTGCAGCAAGTGATTGCCGGATTTGAAAAATACCCCAACCGTAAAATATTATTCGCCGGGCTTACCTTGTTTGTGATTGCCATCATCAGTGGCTTTTTCATGTTCCTGATGCGGCAAACCATTATTGTAATGAGCCGGCATATTGAATACGACCAGAAGAACGAAATATTCACCCATTACCAGAAACTGGACACGGGTTTTTACAAAACGCACAGCACCGGCGACCTGATGAACCGCATCTCGGAAGACGTGAGCCGGGTACGAATGTATACCGGACCGGCCCTTATGTATTTCATCAACCTGGCTGCTGTCATCGGATTCAGCATTTTTTTTATGATGAAGTCGAGCCCCAAGCTTACCCTGGTGGCCCTGTCGCCGCTGCCGGTGCTGGCCATCACCATTTATTTTGTAAACACCATCATCAACAAAAAAAGCGAACGCATTCAGTCGCTGCTGAGCAGTCTTACCACCAATGCACAGGAATCATATTCCGGCATCCGGGTCATTAAATCTTTTGTTCAGGAAAAGGCCATGCTTGGGTTCTTTAAAAAAAACAGTGAAGCTTACCGGGATAATGCACTGAGCCTGGCCCGAACAGAAGCCATTTATTTTCCCAGCATGGCATTGCTGATCGGGTTAAGCACCCTCATCACCATTATGGTGGGAAGCCTGGATGTGGTGAATCATGTAAAAGACGCCAGCGTGGGGCAGATTGCCGAGTTTGTGATGTATATACAGATGCTTACGTTTCCCGTGAGCGCAATCGGGTGGACGGCCAGCATGACGCAGCGGGCAGCCACTTCGCAACGAAGGATCAATGAATTTCTTCATACCAGCCCCGGCATTAAAAATGAAAAAGACCCTGTTATGCCCACGTTGGAAGGTGGTATCCAGTTCACCAACGCCGACTTTGTTTATCCCCATACCGGCATTCATGCGCTGAAGGATTTTTCTCTCCAGATAAAAAAAGGGGAGAAGGTAGCGGTTGTAGGCCGTACGGGTTCGGGCAAATCAACCATTGCCCAGCTGCTGCTGCACATGTACGAACCCCAGAAAGGATTGATCACATTCGACGGGGTACCGCTGAACCGCATCGACACCCAGTCGCTGCGGCGGCAGATAAGCTATGTGCCGCAGGATGTTTTTTTATTCAGCGAAACCGTGAGCAACAACATCCGTTTTGGCATCGATGATGCCACAGAAGAACAGGTGGTACAGGCAGCCAGGCAGGCGGGTATTCACCAGGAGATCGGCCAGTTCCGGGAAGGATACAGCACCCTGATCGGGGAACGGGGGGTAACGCTCAGCGGCGGACAAAAACAGCGCATCTCCATTGCCCGGGCATTGATCAAAGATCCCCGGATCGTTATTTTCGATGACTGCCTCAGCGCCGTGGATGCCCGTACAGAAAAAGAGATTATCGGCAACCTGTATCAATACCTGCACGACAAGACAGCAATCATTATCACACACCGGATATTTTCACTGTTTGAGTTTGATAAGATCATCGTGATTGACAGAGGACAGATCGTGGAGCAGGGCACCCACCACCAGCTGCTTGTAAAAAAAGGATATTACGCCGATATGTACGCCAGGCAGCAGGAACAGGACCGGGAAGGTCTTTCTGACTGAGCCGGCGGCGGCGAATAGGCCACCTGAAAAGCATGAACTTATATTTTGCAGAATGGAAAACAATTCTATCTTTGCTCATCCCAAAACGGGGTATCGTTAAAAATTAAAAACCTAAAACAGTGGCGTACGAGAACAACGAAAAAAAACAGGACAGTGTTTACAGTAAACGCATCAGGGCCGGGAAACGCAGAACTTACTTTTTTGATGTAAGAGAAACACGTGGCAATGATTATTATTTAACCATCACCGAAAGCCGGAAGCGGTTTGATTCAGACGGGTACGACAGGCATAAGATTTTTTTGTATAAGGAAGACTTCAACAAATTCATTAAAGGACTGGGCGAAGCCGTTGACTATGTTAAAACGGAACTGATGCCTGATTTTGATTTTG
>DMRT01000050.1 GCA_003455235.1 Chitinophagaceae bacterium | reverse complement strand
ATTAAAAAAATGAGGGAGCCTTACCGGAAGCTGATCGGGAGAACGGTTTTCAGATCACCCCATTCCATCACCAGGTTGCAATCGTCGGTGCTGGCATGAAACGACATGGTAAAATATTCGGCAGCAGTGCCGGCTTTACTCACCGGTACTTCGGTTTCGGTGATGTCTTTGGTCTTGTCCATGTGCAATCCCCAGCTGAAGAGGTTGCTGTTAAAAATGATCTTCCATTTATCCGGGTAAGGGATGCAGTACATGATGTAGCGCCCGGCTGCAATTTTTTTTCCGTTTACGGCGGCCGGCTTAAAAAACTCGATTTCGGTTGCTTCGTTGGCGCCCAGCCTCCAGTCCTGCGCATAATGCTGAATTACATTTTGCGAAATGCTGGTATCGGCAAAGATGATCCGGTTGTTTTTTTTTGGCCGGCTGTAGATGACACGGATGAGAGGATCGGGCAGACCCGGGTTTGTCATTTTTTCTTTGGGATAATCAACCGGGAAATAGATCATGTCCATCGGCGACCGGTCGATTGACAGCAGGTTGCTGTCGTTCACAATCACGGGGATCTGTTTAATAATGTTTTCATCAGGCTTTTTTTCTGTAAGCCGGTTGCACGATACAGAGACAAAAAGCAGCAGGATGGAAACGGGAACAGCAATCGTTTTTTTAGCAAACATGATTGGACAATTAAAATAAAATGGGCAGGGTTACTTTCACATCATCCCAGGCAATGATGAGCGAAGCACCGTTTAGTGCTTTGTCAAAGACTATTGCAAACTCTTCCGTTGTTTCGGTTTGTTTTTGGACCGGAACAGTAACCCGCAACAGGTCTTTTTTCGGATCGTATTTAAAAGAGCCCCAGGTATCTGTTTCTTTGTTGATGATCAGGGTCCAGTTATCCGGGTTGGGGATACAGTAAAGTGTGTACCGTCCTTTTTTGATCTTGCTGCTGCTGATCTTAACGTCGCGGAAGAATTCGATTTCTGTTGCCTCATTGGCACCCATCCGCCATACTTTTCCATATTCAATCAGGCTGCCAAAGATCGCCCGCCCGCTTTTTTGTGGCCGGCTGTAAACCACCCGTGCCACCAACGGTTCGGTGATTTTCTCCTGTATTTTAAGCAGGGGGAAATTATGGGGGTAATAGCTCATGTCCATGGGCGATTTGTCCAGTGGGGGCATTTTAGCCTGGGCATAAACTCCGGAGTAACTAAGTAAAACAAACAGTAAAGCCAGAGAAATCCGCATTTTTTTATTTAAAGATAACGAAATCACATTTTTAAAAGCATGGCCAGTTGATATTCGGTAGATTTCTTTACCTCCGGAAAAAAAGCCGCATAACATTGCTGCATGTTTTCATAATGGCGGGTGAAGATATCAAAGGCGATGTTGCTTTCGGTAAGATATGCCGACCGGCGGACAAGCCCGTTAAAACTTTTTTCGATGGCCCCGGTATGTCCGTAGTTCGACAGCCAGTCGTATTCCTTCATGTAAGGAAACATTTTTGCAAAAGGGGGCGGAAACAAGGCGGTCCGCTCTTCCAGCTGCCGGTATGTTTGAAGGGCAAACCGGTGCAGGGCTTCGGAAGATTCAAATTCCCCGGTATCAATGGCCAGAAAATGGTCATAAACGATATCAGCAAAGGCGCCGGCATACAGCCTGTATGCTGGTCTGAAAAATGATTTAAGTTCCCGGGTAGCCTCGTGTGTGTCGGTAAAGTTATCAATCATCCTGTGCAGGCGTATGCCCCGCTGAACGGGCGGCGGGTAATCGAACTGTTTTTTCCCCTTGATGTAATCGCTGATCATATTGCCCAACAGGATATCAGGCTGCTGAAAGGAAAGATAGGCATGGGCAAGATAATTCATAGCGTGGCATTAAAGATAACCAGTTTCGCCACGGCAGTAAATAAAAAGTTAATGCCGCCTTCACTTTTTAACAGCACGAAATCACTTTTTAATAAACCATTAAGAAAAAACTCCTATGGCTTGCTGCTGGCGGGTTTGAGTAAATCAATCATCCTTAAAAGTACGACCCCGTTTGCCGTTTATAAGGAGCTTAACGTTCATTAACATGCCCGGTAAAGATGTTCTTTACGGGGGTGGATGCAAAAGCTATTTTTGTGTTGTAAACAAAACTGCCGGCCATGGGCAGTTATCTTAAACAATTAAAACGTATAGTTATGAAAAAGTTCAAAACCGTTTTAACCGCCATCGTAATGCTGGTTGCTTCCAGTGCCTTTGCTGCCGGAAGTGAAAATGTATCTCCCCGGGTAAAAGCTGCTTTTGCCAGCGACTTTGCAAAAGCAAAGCAGGTGAACTGGGAAAAGACAAGTGATTTTTATTTCGCCTCCTTTGTGCTGAACGGCGTACGGGTAGATGCGGCGTACAACGAAGACGGAGACCTGGTGGGCACGTCCAGGAGCATCAGCGCCGACCAGATGCCATTAAACGTTTCGCTGGCCATTGCTGAAAAGTATGCCGGGTACCAGGTATCGGCCAATGCCCTTGAATTAAATTATGAAGGTCAAACCAGGTATTATGTTACCGTTGAAAATGAAAAGCAGTTCATTAAGCTGAAATGCTTAAGCAACGGCGACCTGGATGTGGAAGGAAAAACAAAAAAATAGCGAGTTGGTTTTTTGAGTTTGGAAAAGCCCCGGCATTTGCCGGGGCTTTTATTTGAAATATTATTCCTTATTGCCGGTTCGGTTGGCTAACCTGTACAGGTTGTAGGAGTAAATTACCGGGATGATGGTCATTAGAAAGACCGTACAGAAAAAAACGATCAGCAGCAATATGTTGGATCCTGCGAGTAAAGAAAAAATGGCCAGTGATATACCCCCGGTGAACCAGATCTTGCTGGCCAGGCGATGTGTCTTTGTCCAGTTTTCCTCGTTCTCCAAAGCCCAGGGAATCCGAAAGCCTACAAAATAGTTGGGTTTTACGCTGTGCATCAAGTTGCCGAGGTAGGCGAAAAAAAGGCTGAGCCCGCAAAAAAATGCAGGGATCCCTTCCACCCGGCCTTTGATTGTCCAGTACAGGATAAACATGGTAACTGCCGCCAGCAGTACAATCACAGCAAAAGCAATTTTAGACATGATGGCCGATGTGGTGGACGAATATTTTTTCTTGGGATCAATCCGGTGGATATTCTTCAGCAGTAAATAAACAAAAATGCCTGTTATCGTCATGACAAGCGGCGCAACAATCACTTCTGTCTTTTTTCCAAACGCATCCGGTTTTCCTTCCAACCCGAAATGGGTAGGGATGGTTTGTGGCAGGCTGTTCCAGATAACGGCCAGGTATACCCAGGGGATTGCCATGATCAGTACTGGCAGCAGCAGGTGTAAAAATTTCGACTGTTTCATATTTTTAAATTTATTCTTTCGACTTAAAATCAACGAACCATTTGATGATTTCATCCATTACAGTGGTGTTCAGGGAATACGAAATAAACTGTCCTTCTTTTACCGCCTGCACAAGGCCTGCCTGTTTCAAAAGATCGAGGTGATGTGAAATACTGGGCTTGCTGATGTTAAACCGGCTGGCTATTTCACCAGCTGTTAAATCACCATTCTTTAAAAGCTCCAGGATCTCTCTTCTGGTTTTGTCGTTCAAGGCTTTAAAAAGCGAATTCAAGCTATGTAATTTAATATTTAGACAAATATCTAAATAATATGCTTTCAAACCAAATTTTATCTTTTTTACCTGAAAAATTCTGAAAATTGGGTAAAAACCAGTCATTTTGGCCATTTTCTAAAATCAAGGCCGGAGATTATAGATAGCAGATTTGTCTGTGCCGGGAATATGGAATTCAACAATTTTGCTATGCTCGATTATCTTATACAAATAATTCAAGTTTAATTTGGAAATTATATTATTAATAGTATTTTTACCCCCGGATACAGTTAAAAGAAACGCAAGTTAATTTCTGCTTTAACGCTTCCTTACCTCCCTATCCTATCCAAAGGCTCTCCCCAAATTGTACAAATTTTTAATTAAGTAACCTATAATTTGATATTATGGCTGGAAGGTATTCCATTACAATTATCTTGCTGTTTATACTGGCTTGCAGCTCGTGTACCCCGTCCAAGAAAATCACGTATTTCCAGAACGCCCAGGATTCGGAGCTACGCCAGATTTTAAGCACTATTGAAGCGCCCATCCAGAAAAACGACATCCTTAATATTGTTATTTCAAGCCTGAGCCCGGAAGAAGATATTAAATATAACCGGGTGGATAACACCACCAAGGGTTACCTGGTTAACAACGACGGAACCATCCAGATGCCAAAACTCGGAAATGTGATGGCAGCCGGGTTAACTAAAAAGCAGTTAACTGATAAGATCACCAGCATCATCCTCGAGAAAAAGGAACTGCTCAATCCCATAGTTGAGATCCGGCAGTTGAATTTTGAGGTGACTGTTCTGGGAGAAGTGGCCAATCCATCGGTTATCAATGTGCCCAGTGAAAAAATATCGCTTATTAAAGCGCTGGGACTGGCCGGTGATATTACGATTTATGGCAAAAGAGATAATATCCTGCTGATCCGGGAGGAAGATGGTAAAAGAATAACCCGGCACCTGGATATAAACGCAGCCGACTTTTTAACGTCAGAATACTATTACCTGAAACCGAACGACGTGGTGTATGTGGAACCCAGTAAGGCTAAGATTGCCACCACCAGCCGTTCACAAACAATCATACCCTATATATTCAGCGGTATTTCAATCCTGATCCTTGTATTGGACAGGGTTATAAAATAATTCTGGAGGCATTGAAGATGGAAATGGAAAAAAACATAATGACTGAGGAGAAAGAGACAAATATGGGCCAGCAACTGGTGGCCAAATATCTGCCTTACTGGCCCCTGCTTGTATTGTTCATGCTGTTGGCATTTGCAGCGGCGTATACGTACCTGCATTTTGCCACGCCCATCTACGAAGCATCGGCCACCATCATCATCAAAGATGAACGCAGGGGCGCCGGAAGCGAAGACTCCAAAATACTGGAATCGCTGGATCTTATTGCTTCCAAGAAAACCATCGAAAATGAAATTGAAGTATTACAGTCACGTGCCCTCATGGAAAAAGTGGTGAAAGTGCTGCGCCTGTATGCTTCTTATTCCAAAGAAGGAAAAGTGAAAGCCGGGGATGCTTATATTCTTTCGCCGCTGGTGATTGAAGCGCTTAACCCCGACTCAATAATAGGGGTTGAAAAAGTAGAATTCAGTTACGACAAGGCCAGCCAGACTGTGTTGCTGAATAATAAGGATAAATATCCCGTCAATCAATTTGTGAGTACAGCTTACGGAACCCTGAAGTTCCTGCCAAACAAATATCATTTTGCTGCGTTCAACCAGGGAGAAAAGAAGTTTTTCTTTTCTCTGGATGAGCCTCAGAATGTGGCGGCCGGACTTACCCGTGGATTGAAGATTTCTCCCAACAAGCAGTCGGCCATTGTAGAACTCAGTTATAAGGATCCTATACCGCAGCGGGCAGTGGATATCCTCAACCAGCTGATCATTACGTACGACCAGGTTTCCATTTCAGAAAAGAATTCCCTGGCCAGGAATACCCTGGCTTTTGTAAACGAACAACTGCGTGGTGTTACCATTGAGCTGGACTCCATTGAAAAAAGGATTCAGCAATACAAATCAGGAAGCGGAGCGGTGGACATAGGAACGCAAGGTGGGTTTTACCTGAAAAGTGTAAGTGAGAATGACCAGAAGCTGGGTGATATCAACATGCAGCTGTCAATGCTGAACCAGGTGGAGAAATTTGTAGGGGAAAGACAGAGCGGCGAAATGCTGGCTCCTTCCACGCTGGGAGTAAGCGATCCTTCGCTTTCAAACCTGATCACCCAGTTACAGACCACCCAGCTGGAATATGATAAACTGAAAAAAACAGTAGGTGAAAACAACCCGAAGCTGAAGGCGTTGGAAAGCCAGATGGCTACACTGCGGCCCAGCATCGTGGACAATATTAAAAACCAGAAGCAAAGCCTCGTGGCGTCAAGGCAAAGCCTCAGCTCCACCAACAGCGGATACAATGCCATGCTTTCTTCTGTTCCTAAAAAGGAAAAGCAGCTGCTGGAGATCAGCCGGGAACACATGACCAAGGCCAACCAATACCAAACCCTGCTTCAGAAACAGCAGGAAATTGAAATGTCGCTGGCGTCGGTGATATCCAATAGCCGGGTGGTGGATAAGGCCCTGGCCGGTAAAGTGCCGGTGAGCCCTAAAAAATCGATGATCTACCTGATGGCGATCATCGCCGCTATCGGCGCTTTTGCGGGAATCATTATTCTGAAAGATACCATCACCGGTAAAATAAAATTCAGGAACGAGATTGAGAAAATGACATCAATCCCCATCATTGGCGAGATTGCATACGAAAAAACGCAGAACCCGCTGGTGATTGAGAAGGGCACCCGCAGTTTTGTAGCGGAAGAATTCAGGAAACTGAGGGTTTCTCTTTCTTTCCTGGGAATTGATTCCAGCCACAAGAAAATACTGTTAACGTCCAGCATATCCGGGGAAGGGAAAAGCTTTATTGCAGCCAACCTGGCGGTAAGCCTGTCGCTGACCGGTAAAAAAGTGATCCTGGTCGACCTGGATCTTAACCAGCCGACACTGTCCAAGATACTGAATGTGCATTACGAGTATGGCGCCACCGAGTTCCTCACGGGCGAAAAAGATGCCTATGAAGTGGTGAATAAGCTGAGTACCCACGACAACCTGTATTTCATTTCGGCGGGCAACCTGCCGGAAAACCCTACCGAATTGCTGGCCGGCGGCAAGGTGGAACAGCTGATTGAGTACCTGGAAAGCAATTACGATATGGTGGTGATTGATACATCGCCATCGGCCCTGGTTACCGATGCCTTCATCCTGTCGAAGCTTTGTGATGCCACCCTGTATGTAATCCGTCATAATTATACGCCCAAAATGCTCATCAAGCGTATTGATGAGAACAACCAGATCAATCCGATCAAGAACCCGGCAATTATTTTCAATGGCTTAAAAACCCGGGGGGTGTTCAAGAAGGGAGGCTATGGATATGGCTACAATTATGTGTACGGAAATAAGGAGTATGGCTACGGATCCAAAAACAGGAAACAAAAAAAATCAGCATAAAAAATAAACCCAATATCATGAAAAAACAAGCCAATTTTAATTCGACTCAAATAATGTTGTGATTGAGATTGGCGAAGCCGTACTTAATTTGTAAATTGCATCCACTATCCTTATAGTAAACTGCGTTCCAACTATCTTACCTTAAAACTACTGTTCCTCTATCCGGTTTAACAGCCTTTCCAATTATCTGATTAACTGTACCCTTTCCAAC
>DMRT01000045.1 GCA_003455235.1 Chitinophagaceae bacterium | reverse complement strand
AGGAGGAGAAAATAACGGTAGTTTTGCAGAAGGAGATTTGGAAAGGTTGCGCTAACATAATACCGGTAGTTTAATAAAACAACAGGTACCGGTTTGTTGAATCTGCAATTGGTTGTTTTCAGGCATTGGGTTTACGCAGGCCCTATCTCTACCTGCGTTCCTTTTCCGGCCGAAGAAACAAGGCTGACCTTGTATTTGATCTGCCCGGCCCGGTATTGCATGTTTTTAAGGCCATAGCCTTTCTTCACGGTGTCGGCGTCAAAGCCTTTGCCGTTGTCGGAAATACTAATCCTGATCTTTTTTCCATCGGGCTTTATGTCTACTTGAATCTGGGTGGCCCCGGAGTATTTAATGCTGTTATTAATGGCTTCCTTGCATACCAGGAACAGGTTTCTCTTTTCTTCTTTGGTAAGCTTCTGGCTGTTTACTTCGCTGCCGGCCTTTATTTCTGCCTGTATATTGCTGGCCCCGGCCACCGGAAGCGCAAACTGCTTAAGCCGGGTTACTAGCTCATCCACCGTATCCAGTGAATCGTCCAGTACCCAGATCATGTCCCGCAGGCACATGGTGGCTTCGGTGAGGTTGTCTTTGATCTGCTGCAGGCTTTCTTCCTGTTTTACCCCGCTGATGGCCAGGTTGGTAAATACTTTTACACAGTTGAGAGTACTGCCCAGGTCATCGTGCAGGTCGGTTGCGATATTTTTTCTTATTTCATGCTGTTTTTTTATCTGTGCTATGCGGTAGCGGTAAAAAGCGTAAATAGCTGCTGCAATGAGCAGGATAACGAGCAGGTTGAACCACCAGGTTTGGTACCATTTGGGAAGAAACACCAGTGTAATTTCTTTGGGCTCACTCCAGATACCGTCTTCGTTGGCCGCTTTCACCTGCAGGTGATACGTACCCGGGCCGAGGCCGATGAGGGTTACAAAATTTTGTGCATTAAGATTGATCCAGTCTTCGCTCTTTTCAAGAATCCTGTATGCAAATGTTGTTCGCCCCGGATTTATCCAGTTAATCCCGGAAAAATAAACAGACGTTTGGAGAATCCTGTTCCCGATGATATAGTTTTCAGCAGTGATGTTCATGCTGTCGGTGATAAGCCCGGGATATTCGCAAATGATTTTTGAAATGTACAATGACGGAGGACGGTTATTTGGCCTGATCCGGCCCGGTAGGATTTTTGTAAATCCCTTTACTCCTCCCGCTACAATCTTACCGTTTGCGGCAGTACCACAGGCTTCTTCAAAAACGTCGGAATGCAGTCCGTCGTAGCTGGTATAATGGGAAATTTTACCCGTGTGAAGATTGATCAGGTTAATGCCATAATTGGTAGTGGCAATAATAACGCTGTCGGAAATGGAAAATAGCCTGTACACGCCGTTATTCGACAATCCGTTGCTGGTAGAAAACACCTGCAGTACCTGGTGCGCTTTGTCTGTTTTAACAATACCCACACCATAGGCTGCCACCAGGTTGTATTCTTTTTTCACGAGCACATCAAACAATATCCCCAAAGCTTCCCCGCCGGCCTTTTGTTTGATAATATGGTTTGTAATGTTGCCGGAATATATATTCAGTATGGCGAAGGATTTATCGGAAAGAACGATTACCGAGCTATCATTATACCTGGATACAGAATTGACCACATCACTGGCAAGAGAAGTCATACCGGGATGATGAACCAGGTTCCGGATGGTTCTTTTTTTCCGGTCCCAGATCAATATACCATTAAAACTTTCTGTTCCAAGCACGAGCAACGAATCAGAAAACCACACATGGCTGTTCAATGAAAAGTTCTTATAGGGTCTGAATTCGCTGTACAGCCGGTCAATATCATTCAATACGCCGTTGCTCAACACCTTCAGGCTTTTCAGTTCACTCACGATATAGGTACCTGTTTCTGTTCTGAACATATAGTTGTACCAGGCATTTTTACTCAATACTTTGATTTCGGACCTGTCATTTATTTTATAAAGACCATTCTGGCAACAGGCATAATAGTTATCATCCCCTTCGGGCAGTACATAAAAAACATGCTCCAGGCCAAGATTAGCCTCCCGGTTGCGGTAATAGCCGGTAAAGGCCTTGTCGCCTATATTAAAGTAAGACAGCCCGTTTCTTCCCCCCAGCCACAACAGGCCGGCATCATCTGCGTATAATGACTGAACGGAGCTGAACCAATCGGATTGTGAAATAACATACCTGTCTTTATATTCAAGAACCGCTTCCGACTCAAGGGAAACCCGGTATAGTGCGTTGGTAGCTATATACAATGACCGCCCCGACCGGCAAATGGCTTCCACTGCTGTATTGGAAAAAAAAGGAAATTTCAGCGGGTCCTGTGTAATGCCGATATCATGATAGTTGCCATAGCGGCAGACCAGCATTCCTTTTGATGTGGCAATAAGAAGTTCTTCCTCTGTCATTGAAACAACATCATTGATCTGCAGGCTATTTACAAATGCTTCATTCCCCAATAGCCTGCCGCCAGGATTCTGCACAGTCAGCTGATCATTGTACACATGTACCTGCCCTTTATCATTGAACGTCCACACATTTTCCTTTGAATCCCTGAAAATTTTTTTTGTAACCACGGCACCGGCTGCATTGGACCTGTTTTCCAATGATTGCACGAATTTATCAGTTGCCCGGTCATAGACCCACACTCCTTTAAATCCCGTCAGCCATATATGTGCCGGGGTAAGCACCATATCCATAAACCAGTTCGACTCCGGTCCTTCGGGTTTTTTGATGCGCCTGGTTACCGAACCGGTAATGCTGCTCAGCACATCTATGTACCCATATGATGAAAGGATGTATATTTCATTGCGGGCCGTATCTTCTTCCACGTCCCAGATATCCACGCCGGAAAGCCGGTACTTATCTGTTGGTTCGTGTGAGGTATACCTGTTTATGTTATGCCCGTCAAAACGAACGGCACTTTCCTGTGTTACGATCCACTTAAAGCCGAATTTATCCTGAAGTATTTTGCGTATATTAGATTCATAGATCTCATTTTCCTTGTTTAGACCAATCACACTCTCGTAAGAAACCGTTTGCGTAAACGCAGTTTGTACATATAAACAGATCGTAAAACACAAAATCGTTCTAAGATGCAACATGAGTGGTTGGTTATTTTTCTTGTATCTGTCGACATACAAGATACCAATAATGCAGATATTAATAAACGGGCAAAGGAAATCCTGACAGACAAATTCAACCTGGAGATTATTGACCGGCTCAGGGGTATTGTGGTGGATAACCGCATCAAACTGATCCTGATCAATAATGTGAAACTGATCAGCGAGAAAGAGATTAAGTATAATACGGAATGTTTCGAACTGGCAAAAGACACTCTTCAACCTTTCCAGATAAATCTCCCGGATGCTTTCCAGTTGCAGGATAAGACAAGCCTTGTTTTCCTTTTAAAATATCTGCAGGGAGCCTTCCCGGCTACCCGTGTGATGATATCCACCTATGGCCATGGTTCAATGTTCGGCATTTTTTCCACCAGAAATTTTAAAAACGATGGCGGTTTGACCAATTACGTGGAACTGGACATCAGGGATCTCAGCTATTGGAAAACCATCAGCCCAACATTACTGGAAAGAGCAAGCTTTAATGCCGACAATGAAAACATCGATTACCTGATTGCTGCCAGGCCATTCAGTCCGGATAAATACGGGTATAAAAAATGGAAGGCCATGGAATACCACGAAATCATTGTTGAACCTTCGGCGAATGGTCGATTCGAGAAATTCAAAACACTTACCAACGAGGAATTTGCTTCTGCCATCAGTGAATCATTCGGCAAAATAGATTTTCTCATTTTCAATAACTGTGTAATGCAGAATATCTATGCACAGCATAGTTTCTATCGTACTGTTGATTACCTGGTGGCACCCGCCACCGGCATTGTTTATCCCTGTTTTAACCTCCGGGGCATCATTGGCTTCCTTATGAGTAACCAGGCTCCCGCAAACCCGGCGATCGCCAAATATATTACCGACAGTTTCAAAGAAGGGCAGAATCCCGATTACGAAAAATATAAAGGAGTGATTGAGGAATTCATTGTAGTTTCCATGCGCCTAGATTTAACTACTGAAATCTTTACCCTGCTGAAACAATTGAAAGACTACCTGAAGGAGGCTCTTGAAGGACCCGGTAAGGCAGATATTGCATGCGCCATTTCAAACAGTCTCGACGAAACCTACCCGATGGAATACAATACTTTTACGGGGGAAACTATATTTGACCTGGTTCAATTACTTGAATCAGACTATCTCCGTAATTATCCTGAATTACAAAACTTCAGGGAGCGTTTCAGGGCATCTGTTTCAGGAAACCCGGAGTTCATCTATTCCTTTATTGGTAAAACAGCTTACAATGCCGGCTATAAAAATTACTACCGCACCAAGCCGGAAATACCGGTCAGCGGAATTTGCGTTTATTTTCCGAAGAACAGAAAACAAAACGAAGTCATCCGTCCCTACTTTAATTCCATCAGCTATGAAAGTGACCTTGAAAAAGGAATGAATTGGTATAAAGATGTGATCATGGCTTACCTGAATATTATGAACAGCTGATTCCGGCGATATTGTTTTAACCCATCTGCCATACTTTCGAATCAGCTCCCATTTGCCATACTTTTTTGGCACTTACTGCTACACTTATGTTCAACCGAAGATCTCCTTCAATGCCGGTAAAAAAAATCTCAGGGTTGGTACTGGCATTGATCATTTCATTGAGCAAAATCTCAATTTCGCCGTATTCCCATTCGTTGGGGTCTGCGGGCTTTCCCTGTTCATTCACCTTAACACCTCCCAGGGTTTTAGGGAAAACGATCTTGCACTCTATTTCCAGTTTCCCTTCCGTGTTAATGTTAAACTTCAAAGGCAATTTACCTGTGGGTACTGCTTCTGCTTTTAAAATATAGCCACTTTGCACTGAAATTGATTTTGCCATACGAGTTGTTTTATCAGGTTAAAAAATATTTTATCCATAATTTTAAAGCATCCCCACCACAAATCCAAGCCTTTCCTCAAATTCATTGAAACTAAATATCCATTCAGAAATTTCCTACCGTGTTTTCACCCTTTTTCCGTTTATTGCCCTATATTCATTCAACAGATAATCCACTCAAGCATGGCTTCTATTGTACTGGTAGACGATCACTCCCTTCTGCGCATCGGCCTGGCCCAATTGGTGGAAAGCCTCGGCAATACCGTATTATTTGAAGCAGATAACGGGCAGGAATTCCTGGAAAGGCTGGACAAAAAAAACCTTCCCGACATTGTCCTCATGGACATCAACATGCCCGAAATGGACGGCTTCCAGGCCACCCAATGGCTCAAAAACAACCATCCTTCTGTAAAAGTCCTCGCCCTCAGCATGTATGACAACGAAACCTCCATCATCCGCATGCTCAAATGCGGGGCACGGGGCTATATCTTAAAAGACAGCGAACCAGCCGAACTGAAAGCAGCCATCCAGGCGCTGGCAGACAAAGGCTTTTACTACAGCGACCTGGTTAGCGGCAAACTGATGCATGCCATCAATAAAATGGAAGATGAAAGCGATAACCTGAAAAGCCTGGTACCGCTGAATGAACGGGAAACCGATTTCCTGAAATACGCCTGCACTGAAATGACCTATAAAGAAATTGCCGATAAAATGTTTGTAAGTCCACGCACCATCGATGGGTACCGGGATGCCCTGTTTGAAAAACTGCATCTGAAAACAAGGGTTGGACTGGTGATGTACGCCATCAAAAACGGAATCGTGACTGTGTAGTTTGCCTTTGTGCACTTTTCGGTTCCTCTTCTGCATTCTTTGCGGTCAACCTTTCGGCTCTGCCAGGATAAAAAACCGCAAAGAACACATAGACATTCGCAAAGCACGCAGAGAGGTTTATTGCTTATAAACCCTTTCTCCATTAATGTAGGTAGCCAGCACTTTTGTTTTCAGTATCGCATCATTGGGACAGTTCATCAGGTCGGTATCCAGGATGATGAAGTCGGCCACTTTCCCTTTCTCCAAACTTCCCTTTTGCTTTTCTTCAAACGCCGCTTTGGCCGCCCAGATGGTCATGCCGCGGATGGTTTGTTCTCTTGATAATGCATTTTCCATTTGGTAACCACCTGCTGGAAACCCTTTCGCGTCCTGCCTTACCACAGCGGCCATGAATGTTTTAAACGGACTGATGTCTTCCACCGGGAAATCGGTGCCCAGCGGTATCCAGTTATTCTCTTTCAGCAATTGCTGGTATGCATACGCTCCTTTCACACGTTCAGGCCCAAGCCGGTCGCCAGCCCAGTACATATCCGATGTACCATGTGTTGGCTGAACAGAAGGGATCACACTGTTCTCACCAAATAGTTTGAAATCATTTTGATTCACCACCTGTGCATGTTCTATCCTCCAGCGCAGGTCATTCTTTCCCTTCAGGTATTTTGCGTAAATGTTGAGGATGGTGCGGTTGCCGCTGTCGCCGATGGCATGCGTACACATCTGCCAGCCTTTTGCATAAATGATATTGGCCACCGAATCAAAATGCGCCGGTGAACTCAGCAGGAACCCACCCCAGCCGGGCTTATCGCTGTATGGTTGCAGCAAACAGGCTCCTCTTGAGCCCAGGGCTCCATCCGCATATACTTTAAACCCACTTACAGTAAGCCGGTCGGTTTTTATTTTTCCATTACCAAACGCCCAGTCGAAATTCCGTTTTGCGTCACTCAGCATGATGTACATGCGCATTTTCAAATCGCCGCTTTGCTGCAACTGCTGTACCCGCTGCACATCGGTATAATCCAGTCCGCAGTCATGTACGCCGGTGAGGCCGGTGGCAAAACAGTTTTTTTGCGCCAGCATCAATGCTTCTTTTGCCTGTGCCTCTGTGGCCGCCGGAATTTTTGCCGTAACCAGGTCCACCGCATTATCCACCAGTATGCCCGTCAGCTTTCCATCTCTCACTTCCACTTCTCCCCCTTCCAGTTTATCACCCGGTTTTATGCCGGCAATCTCCAGTGCTTTATTATTGGCAATGGCAGCGTGCCCATCAATCCGGGTAATCAATACCGGCCGGTCAGGGAACAGTTCATTCAGTTTATCATTTACGGGAAATTCTTTTACGGCCCAATCGTTCTGATCCCAGCCGCGGCCGGTGAGCCACTGACCGGGTGAAAGGGATTTTGAAAAATCGCTGCAGCGGGTAAGCACTTCTTCCCAGCTTGCTGTACCAACCAGGTTTACCTTCTGCAGGCTGGAGCCATACCCGACAAAATGTGCATGTGCATCAATAAGCCCGGGAAATACGGCTTTGCCCTGTGCATCTTCCATCTTATCCGATTCATATTGTTTCAGGATATCATCATTCGTTCCCGTTGCAATGACCTTTCCATCCCGTACCGCCATCGCTTCTGCCACCGAAAATTTTTCATCTACGGTATAAATTTTCGCATGGTGAACGATGAGATCGGCTTTCTGGCGGAATTTGCAGGAAGCAAAAAGAATAACGAACAAGGAACAAGGAATAAGGAATAAAGAATTGCTGTAGCAGTTTTTAAACGTCATGGCAGTAGATTGTTTCTCAAAAATAGGCCAAATGAGGTCATGCAAAGCAACCATTTTGGAGCGTATCTTTACAGCATGCAGTTCGATAAAATCATCAATGCCAAAATAAAGAATGAATCGGACCGGCCGCTCATGAAAAAGGATCTTTTCCCGGTGAGCGACCGCCTGCAGAAATACCTGCACCAGTACGGGCGGGATATTGCCCTGCCGGTTGCCTACAAAGACCTGCTCAACTACCGCCACACCACGGCTCTTCGCAATAAAAAAGGAAAACTCACCCACTGGGAAACGGCAGTATATGACCTGAAGGAAATGGAATTCCTGAAAGAAGGATTGATCAAAACCTATGCGGCTTTAAAAACAGAAGGCAACCTGAGTTTTATCAACCACCTGGATGTGGAGCGCATCGATTTTTGCGAATTCGGTAACAGCATGCCCTTCCGCATCCGCATCATCAACCGCATCAACGACAATTACGATCACTATTATATCAAAGCGTCCGATGCTTCCCGTATTTATGGACTGGAACTGGAACACCTGCTCAGTCCCAACCGCATTACTTACTTGTACCACAAAAACACCCTGGTGGAAGAACATATTCCAGGTATCCCGGGTGATATCTTCCTGGAAGAATACCTGAACGAACCCGAAACAAATAAGATCCGCATTGCCAAGGAATTTGTAAAGTTCAACGAACGCTGCTTTGCCCGGCTGCTGGGCGATATGCGGAGCTATAATTTCGTGATCGACATCACCCCGGATATAGAAGACTACCAGTACCGCATCCGCTCCATCGATTTTGACCAGCAATGCTACGAGGGAAGAAAGAACCTGTACCTGCCGCAGTTCTATAAAGAGAATTACGAGTACGTGGAGCTGGTGTTAAAAACCCTTAGCCCGGAAGTGATTGAACAATACCAGGCCGAAGAGCGCACGGCTATGGCGCACCGGGTATTTGCCAGCCGCAAGCAATTGCTGGAGCTGCTCAACATCATGGCACGGGATGAGATCTCGGACAATTATAAAATAAAAACATTGCGGGAAGAACTGAATGCCCATTTCAACACCCACTATTTTTCCCGCAGCCAAACCATGGGCGCCATTGTAAAGCGGCAGCTGAAGATTGTGCTGAACGAGTACCTGCAGCAGATCAATCCGTCCTGATAAAACGACCCGGCACCCTGCATTTGTGAAAGGATTTTTATCTTTAAGAAGACTTTATTTCTATATGTACGATTCCAAACAAACGAACCAATTACAGAAGAAAACAACGGAGTGGATTTCCATTGCCAAAAAAAATAAAGGCGGGGAAGTGAACAGCAAGAACGTGGAAGAGCTGAGAGACTGTCTCCGCTTTCATGAATACCGTTATTATGTTCAGAATGATCCGCTGATCAGCGATTTTGAATACGACTCCATTTTTAAACTGCTGGAAAAATTCGAAAA
>DMRT01000189.1 GCA_003455235.1 Chitinophagaceae bacterium | reverse complement strand
GATCTCGGCTGCATCGTTCCAGGAAACAACCAAAGTACTTTCTTCTGCTGCCATCCAGGGCAAGACAGATGAAATGCTGGGCCTGAAAGAGAACGTGATCACCGGGCACCATATCCCTGCCGGTACCGGTATGCGTGACTTCGAGAACATGATCGTTGGCAGCAAGGAAGAATACGAACTGCTGATGACCACGAAGGAAGCCATGAGCTTTGACGAAGAAGAGTAATGATTTCACAAATTGAAATACAAAGGAGCAAGATCAACTTGCTCCTTTTTTATTTGGCTTTACTTTAAGTCGGTTATTATTTCTCCAGCGACCATACATCGTTGCTGTAAATAAACGTTGTTTGGCCCGCAATACCCGGCCCGCCATACTTTCCGCCGGTCATGAAGATCTTGCCGTTATATACACAGGCTGCAATTCCACCCCGCGGGCTCCAGGGAGCTCTTTGCGCCGTCCATTCCTTTCCATCATCACTCACCAGTATCTCGCTCGTAAATTTCCCGTCCCGGTTACAGCCCAGCAACCAAATCCTGTTATCGAAAACAACTGCTGTACCCCCGAAAAGTTCCTTTCCCTTTACCAGTTCTTTTGTCTCCAATACCCAATTCAGCCCATCAGGGGAAGACCATACATCGTTATTGATCATATAAACCCTGTTCTTGAGTGCCACGAACTGGCTACCCTCTCTTTTTCCAAAAGGCAGATCATCAGCCTGCTTTGCCCAATGTACCCCATCTGTGGAATTCCAGATATCTGAAAAAGAGTTACTGCCATCGGTGCCGCCAATGATCCATATCTTATTATCCAGTACAAAGGGATGATAAAAGAAACGTTCAGGCAGATTGCTTTTTTTGGCCAGGATGGTCCAGGTGCGCATGTCCCTGGTCTGGTAAATTTCAGTGGTCAGTTTATAGCGCTCGATATTTCCTTCAAAATGCCCCAGTCCGAGAATGCTGTTGTTGAACTGCACATAATCAAGAAAGGCAAGGTTGTTAATGCTGTTGGGTAATGCACTTTTTGCCCAGTCAGTTCCATTTTTTGTATACCAGTTTCCCCCCGGGTGAAAGGCCCAGAGGGTATCCCGGAAACTGAACAGCTGGAAATTGTAGCTCTTCGGGAAAGCCGCACCGGAAGTGCATTCTGTCCACCGGTATCCCGGTATCGTTTCCTGGTATGCAGGCGTATCAATGATGGTTGTTTCAGCCTTCGCATGCGCATTGCAGGAGATAATCACATACCCGGCTGCCAAAGTAAGCAGAATGATCAGTAGCTTCTTCATAACATTAATTTTACAGGTGGAAGATTCAGCCGGTTACTTTAGGATAACCAGCTTTATTCGTTTTACGGGTACAAATATGAGCCTGTAAAACGCCGGTCAGAAATCATTTACACCAAATGATAACGGCGCCTGACAAGCAGAAAACCTGCATTTCGTCACGCAAATACTGCCGGTGCTGTAATGAGCATTCCCGGCCGGAATTTGTACTTTTATTTTGACTTATGCAAAACGCAGCCTTCTTCATACGGTATAAACTTCACCATCTGTTCTTCTGGGCGCTGGTATTCGGATTGTGGTTCTTCCTCCGGTATGAAGATTATTCGACCATGCAAAAGGCATTTACGGTAACGCTGGTGAAAGTGGCCGACCTGTCCATTATGATATATATCACCAACTACCTGCTGATACCAAAACTGCTGTATAAAAAGAAGTACTGGTGGTTTGCCGTGGTTTTCCTGCTGATGATTGCCATTAGCAGTGCCGTCAAGATGAATATACTGGGCCGAATGCTCAATAACCCCGCCCTGCTGAGCCTGTCGGGGAATATAAAGGCCCGGATCTATGATAATGTGATCCCGCATTTTTTCCTGGTAACGGCAGGGGCGGCTGTAAAACTCATCATTGACTATACCCGTATGCAGCAACGGATGGTGGAAATGGCCAGGGAAAAGGCGGAAGCAGAGCTGAATTTTCTGAAATCGCAGATCAACCCGCATTTCCTTTTCAACTCCCTGAATTCCGTTTATTTCCTGATCGATAAGAACAATACCGATGCCCGGGGAGCCTTGCATAAGTTCTCGGCCATGCTGCGGTACCAGCTGTATGAGATGAATGGAGATAAGGTGCCGGTGGAAAAGGAGGTTGAATACCTCAAAGACTATATCGACCTGCAGAAGCTGAGGAAGGATGAGCATACAAGCGTTACCTTCAGTCATGCGCCGGATGTGAAAGGATTTACGGTGGAACCGCTGTTACTTATTCCTTTGGTTGAAAACGCCTTTAAATACATTTCCCACTATAAAAATCAGCTTAACTTTATAAAGCTTGACATGCGCATGCGGAACGGGGCTTTTCATTTTTCACTGGAGAATTCAAAAGAGGCAACCACCCGGGTAAACAATGCACATTCCGGAATTGGCCTGGCCAATGTAAAACGCAGGCTGGACCTGCTTTACCCCGGGAAACACCGGTTGAACATTACAGACACTCCAGGAACATTTTCTGTTGACCTGACCATTGATATCAAATGACCATCAACTGTATCATAATCGACGATGAACCACTGGCAAGAACAGGGTTGAAAGAATATGTAGGTGATATCGATTTCCTGAAATTACTTGGGTCTTTCGATAACCCGCTGGCTGCTACAGAACTGATCGGAAGCGGAGAGGTGCAGCTGCTTTTCCTGGATATACAAATGCCGAAGATCACCGGGCTGGACTTTTTCAAAACGTTGAAGAATCCACCCGCTGTTATATTCACCACGGCCTATCCACAGTATGCCCTGGATGGTTTTGAAGTAAATGCACTGGATTACCTGGTGAAGCCGGTATCTTTCGACCGTTTTCTGAAAGCCGCACTGAAGGCAAAAGAATTCTTTGAAATAAGGCACATAAATAAAACGGAAACTAAGGAGGGAGATACCGATCAGTACTTTTTTATCAAAGCAGATAACCAGCTGGTGAAGATTTTTTACGACGAAGTATTGTTTGTGGAAGCGCTGCAGAATTACGTGTACATTCATACAGCCTCTAAAAAGTTCATGAGCTACCTTACCTTCAAGTCAGTGGAAGACTATCTTCCCGCCAGCCGGTTCATTAAAGTGCATAAGTCTTTCATCATTTCGGCGGCAAAGGTTGACAGCATTGATGGCAATGAGCTACGCATCGGCCAGCACCGTATCCCCATCAGCCGGGCATTGAAAGATGATGTGATCGGGAAACTCGTATCCGGAAAATTCCTCAGGCGCTGACTATTTAAAAATGATACCCGAGAGTATCTTCTGGGCAGTTTTTGTATGTACATCTGTAGACGCATCCGAAACAAAAGTTGCCAGGTAAAGTTTCGATTTGTAAAAGCAAAACCACTGTGTACAGCGTACCCGGATGGATTCATCCGACTTGCTGAAGCCGGTATAAATAAGTTCAGCTGCATCTAGGTTATTCCATTTAAAATAACGCAGGTTTTCTTCTTTGAATTCATTGAAGGCACCCTTTACCTGGTCGGTAACACCCGGGAACAGTTCGCTGATCTTTGTGCTGGCATATGCCTTGTTATAACTTACCGCAATGTTGATGTTCTCATAAAAATGATCATCTGTTCCGTCGGACGGGGAGGTAAAAAATACCCGCCCGCCTTC
>DMRT01000336.1 GCA_003455235.1 Chitinophagaceae bacterium | reverse complement strand
CCCACAAAAATATACAGCATGGCCGGCAGTGAAGAACAAAACCCCGCCATGAGCACCGAAGAACTGGTGATGCTGATCAGCCAGGCCAAACGCCGGCCGGTGGAACGGGATACCCTGTACAATGTGGTAAAAGACTACAGCGGCTCCCTTCCCCTGGATGTACAGGCTTCCCTGAATTAATGCATAAAAAACCGGCAAGCCCAGCCTGGCGATATTTCAGCCATGGTGAGCTTGCCGGTATTAATCCAAAACTATATACTGATAAGAGAGATGCGGTATTAATTCTTCGAAATGTACTGGCCCGGGTTGTTGTACATATCAGCGGTTACCAGCAGTTTCTTTGACTTGGGCGATACCTTCACCTTGCTGTTGTAATAATCTACCGCAGCGGTATTGTCTTTGATCAGTTCTTTCATGGCTGCCGGCGAATACGATACGATCTCGCCTTCGTCGCCTGATTGCAGGAAGTATTCTGTTACGGCTGTATTGCCATTGTAATACTTACGGCTGTAGATGTTCAGCTTGCCGCGGGCAATGCGTACAGCAAAACCGGGCAAGGTTTCCACCGCCACATAACTGGTTTTACTTGTTTTTAATAATTTCTGGGACACCGCAAAACGGCGTCCGTCCTGGTATGCCATTACATCCTTGGATTCAATTACTGTTTTGCCGTCGGCCAGCAGGTGTGGCGTAACCAGAACCCCGGTCACCAGTTTCAGCGTGGAATACTGCTGGGTGGATCCGTCTGTTTTTACCACGTAGCAGGAAGCAGCCGCCGGGTTGGCCTTCTCAGGCTCAGGGGCATTGGCAACAGCATTCTGGCTAACGGAACAAGCGTTAAATACGAGGGAAGTAATGCACAGGAGTGCAAGTGCGGGTATAGATTTCTTCATAGTTATCAGGGTTTGGCTAATAAACGGATTGTGAAAAAAAATATTGCTGTACCGGAGATGATTTTTAACAGGATTCAGTCTTTTTAAACCTTAATAATTATTGAAAATAAAAAACAAAAAGCCTTCAAAATGAAGGCTTTTTACTGAGAAAGAATTTTATCGGGAAATTTTTTTTACAGGTATTGGCTGGTTTCAGAGGTGAGGATATTGAAGCCACAAAACTAAGGTGGTACCATATCCTTACCCATCGACGGCCAAACCGATTTCCCGTAGAATTTTATCGAGTCGGCTTAATTAACCAGGCCGGTATATTGCTGCGTTACCTTTTTAATAATATACCCGCTGATCCATCCCACATAGGCATATTTGGCATAAATGAATTTTTTAGACGGGTTGGCAGTATTTACCTCCTTTATCAGCTCATCCAGCCAGATGGTACCAGCCAGCAGGGCTTTTTTGTCGTAGGTATTCAATACCCGTACAATATTTTTCTGCGATACTTTTACCTGTGCCGGGTCGGCCATAAAGGAAAGATCTGGCTTCAGCAGGTTTTCATAATCGGTATACAGGAGCTTGCGGAATTCGGATATATCGGCACTGGTGATCTCCGTATAATTGTAGTTGGCACTTTCGGGATGCATCAGCGACACGATTGCCCAAACCACCCCCCCGGAAATGTACATGATATCCCGGTTACGTACATCCCGTTTAATGAAAAATTCATTCATCACGATGCGCTTCAGGCTGTCACGCCAGATGTCTTCAGCTGTTTTAACGTAGTTATCCAGGCCTCCTTCCGTCTTCGATTCTATCAGCCGCTGAAACGACTTGGTCCCAAGCGGAAAGGTTACCGGTATGAAGGTCTTGTTCTCGTTGTAATATCCTCCCTTGGTATTGCCGCTTCCCACGTCAAGCTGGGTGGCGGTAAAGCGCCGTTTCTGGGGTACAATGCCCAGCAGGCTCAGTTGCGATTCCTGTTCGGGGGTGATGTAGGTTATTTTAATGGCGGGATCCAGGTTGGCGGGGCGGATGATGTGGGCAAAATAATCCACTTTGTTGTACTTATCCAGTTCCTGCTTTAATCCGCTGCTGATCACAATATGTACTTTGTTGTTGGGGATCTTGTACCGGCTGCTGAGGATGTTCCAGAGAACGGTGATGGCATCCTGGGATTCTTTTTCACTTTGATAAGACAGGGCGGCGGCATCGGTATTGATGCTTGTATCGCTGATGAGGGTGTAATCGTATTCCCGGTCCTTACTCAACTTCACTTCAATCACACTCAGCTTAATCCCCTTGGCCCCTATTTCGATGCCGGCATACATATCGCCGATACCCTGGGCACTTTTAAGCAGGCTTTCCACCACATCGGCAATTACTGTAAGGCCCAGGGTGCGGTAAATACGCACCGCTGATTTATAATTGGTAATGGCCAGTTCGGTACGTTCTGTTTTACTGTACAGGTTACCCAGCCCTTCATGGGCAAATGCCTGGCAATAGGTGTCGTAATTGGCCTTTGATTTCTCCAATCCCTTTTTAAAAAATTCTTCGGCTGCGTCAAACTGCTGGGCCTCCATTAAACTGGTGGCAGTTTTCAGCATGCGGAAGGTGGCCTGGCTTTTTATGGTTTGCCCGGTTCCGGCCGTATACACAAAAAAGAGGGAGACGATCAGGATGGTTTTTCTCAACATCACAATAAAATTTAGCGGTTAAAACAATGGCGTTGTTTATTCCGCAAATGTAGGGCAGTAAGCCCTCGGTTCCGGGGTTTTCCGGCTGCTGCGGCAACGGAAATCAAAAGATGTGACCATTTTGTGCAAAACTGCCAGTATAAGCCAGTTGCAGGGTATTTTTTAAATTAAAAGACCGGTACTTTTTTGAAGTACCGGCCACTTTCCATGGGTATACCGGTTCGTACATCCCGGCATATAATTTCGTTTATTGCTTAATGAAAAGCACAATAAGCAATACCAGGGCAATGAATAAAAGCGTGAGGCAACTGACAGCCAGGTAAGCAATGGTTCTCATACAATTGGATTTTTAGTGTATTTAATGAACAAAAACCGAACCAACCACCCTTCAAAAAGGCCTGAAAAATATACACAGATCTTTTACCAGGTAGATTTACGTATGATCTCAGAAACTTAAAGTATGTTTACAATCAATACCTGCATTCTACGCATCAAATTACTGTTATGAAACGACTGCCTTTCCTGCTCACTGCTTCGGTACTCAGCATCCTGCTTATTGTAATTTCCTGCAAAACCGTGGGGCGCATTGCCGCCAAATACTGGCTCAACAGGGAAATCAAGGAATTTGTTTCCGGCTGTGAAGACAAAGCCCGCCTGGTGGTAGGCAAGGACAATGCACATAAGTATTGCGACTGTGCCGTGGATGCGGTGGCCGAGCAATACCACAATTACCAGGACGCAAAAAAAATGTCGCTGGTTGAACTGCTCGACTTTGTGAACCGCTGCAAATAACAGCAGCACTAAATCTTCACCACCACATCAATCAACTGCTTCCGGTCGGGGCTTTCCCAGCGGAAACGCACGGTGTATGTCTTGGCCGTAGTATTCTTTGGCCGGTAAGGTATCTTCAGTGTGTAGTCTACGTTATTATTTTCCATAGCACCCTTCACCTGTTTCAATAGGATGTCGGTGATCTTTACTTCGTTCAGGTTATCATCGTATACCCAAAAACTTTCCTTTCCCTGGAAGATTCCGGAGATACTGGATCCCTCAATGGCCGAAATATCGAGGCTGGTATAAGCCATCTTTGGTGCAACCGTAATGCTGGTATCCAACGATACCAGTACGTTTTTAGCTTTTAATCCATTCACTACTCCCACAGCTCCGTTTTTAGCGGGGATCGACCGGGTGGCTTTCGACACCTGAAGGGGTTCATCTTTCCTGGCAAGGGTAATCGGTATCTCCAGCCGCATCTGGCTCTTTCCTTTCAGGTCGTACAATCTTATTTTCACCGTGCCATTCATATTGGCCCGGATCATTTCGGATGTGATGCCGAACTTAATGCTTAATGCCGACAGGTTTCCTCCAATAAACCCGGTTGACTGGTTTGCAGCCAGCAGGTTGGGTATCTGCGAAAGCAGTTCGCCCCTGGGCGAAACCAATGCAAACTCCGCACCGGCATACAGGATCTTATTGGATTCAGCAAAACCCGCCGGGCGGGTAAGCAGTATCTCAATGTCTTTATTCAGCGGGATGCGGTTATTGATCAACTGGGCGCCATCGATTCTTACTTCAATTGATTTGGCCGAAATCCCTTCATTGAAAAAGCGAAGCCCGGTAAGAGGCAACACGCCGTTGTTCTGCGAAAAGGATACGGAAGCGAACAAACAAACAAAGCTGAATGCAGCAAATAATCGCCGGGTCATGTACATTTGGTTTTGCATGTAAAATAAGAAGAAAAACGGGAGAACCGTTTTCACAGCGCCTCTGATAGAACGCAATACCCGGTAGATTATTTTATCATAGTTTTCCACCGGCAGGTGATTAAAATGAGAAAGCCTTGGTATTTTTCGCTACCTTAACCAGCCAAAACCCCTTTGCCGCTTATTAGCTATGACCAGCAAGATCTCCCTTTTCATCATATACCTGCTCCTCCCCGTTTTCCTGGTGGCGCAGAATCAAAGAGCCGACAGCCTGCAAAACGAACTCAACCGGGAGAAAACGGATACCGGGCGGGTAAAGCTCATGTGGAAGCTGGCTGGCAGCATCAACGTAAGTGACCCCGAAAGGGCCCTGGCCTTATCGCAGGAAGCACTGTTCCTGGCCACCCGGCTTAAATACACCGAAGGCCAGTCGATGGCATTGGGCACCATGGCCTACACTTTCAACATCATGGGCAACTATCCCAAATCACTTGAACTGAACCTGCGCAGGCTTAAACTTGAAGAAAGCGGCAAAAACCCCCGTAACCTCGCCATGTCGCTGCTCAATATCGGCATTGTGTACCGCTACCAGGAAGAATACAACGAAGCGCTGAAATATTATTACCGGGCCGATTCGGTGATCCGCCAACACAATATTGAAGAAGTCAAATACTATGTATACATGAACCTGGGCGACGTATACGACCGCCTGCACAATACCGATTCGGCATTCAGTTATTTCAATAAATCGCTCATCCTCTCCAACAGTTTAAAGAACGATGATTATATCGGGAATTCGATGACGGGACTCGGGCATACCTATTTCAAACAGGGCAATGCGCCTTTCTCGCTGCTGTATTATCAAACAGCCATCACCTATTTACAAAAATCGGGAAATGATGACGTGCTTTGCGAAGCCATGCTGGGACTGGCCCGTTTGTACCAGCAGCAGCTGCACAAGAATGATTCGGCGGCTTTCTACGCCCAGCAGGCCCTGCAGATTGCTGAAAGGGCCTACATCATGCCCAAACAACTGGAGGCGGCTAATGTTCTTACTGACTTTTATAAGAATTCCGGCAATACCGACAGCGCCTATCACTACCTCAGCAAAGTGCAGCAGCTGAATGATTCCATCAACAGCCGGGAAAAGATCCGGCAGCTGCAGATACTGTCTTCCAACGAAAGTTTCAGGCAGCTGGAAATCGAGGAAAATAAAAAGATCGCCAAAAAGGAACGCAAGCAACAGCTGCAGTTGCTGTTCATCGGCATCTTCATCCCTGGTTTTTTCCTGCTCACGTTGTTACTGAGCCGGATTCGCATTCATGCACGCATCATCAAACTGCTGGGCATCCTGTCGCTGCTTATCTTCTTCGAATACCTTACCCTGCTGCTTCATCCAACGGTGGCGGCACTCACCAATCATACGCCTGTTTACGAAATGTTCATCTTCGTTTCCATTGCGGCCGTACTTATCCCCGCCCATCACCGGGTGGAACAATGGCTCATCACAAAACTGATCCACCGCGATGGATCAATCCGCATGAAGAAATTTAAAATGAAAGTAAAAAGCCCTTCTGTGTAGAAGGGCCTGGTTTCTTTGTTATGCACCGCCTGGAGTAGGCCGTGTTTTTGCGGTATCTCTTTTTTGCGTTGAATCGGGTGCAGGAACCGGGGCTGGTTCTGCTTCCATTGACTTAGGTGTGCTGATGGAATCTTTGGCCGGCTCGGCCTTTTTTTCTTCGCTGCTGTTGTTGCAACCTGCAACCATAAACGAAGCGAACAATACAGCAGCCAGCATAAGCTGCATAGTAGTTTTGGTGATTTTTGTCATTGCTTTTGATTTTATGAGCATAAGTTTACAATTATTAATTCAATAATTCAAGCTTTCAGCTGCAAATCTTCTTTCGGCGCTTATTGATACCGGTACAGCTGGTTAAACAAAAAACGAAAAGTGCCATGTGACTGAGCCCGGAAAGTGATCTCAGGTGCAAATGCAAGCATTCTTCCTTTTCCAACCTGGGCTTCAAAAGCAGTAACCCCGTTTTTCAAATACGCCTGTCCCCAGGCCCAGCCGCTCCGCAATGGTTTGTCGCTGGCAAACCAGGCAAGGGGCTTAATCGTCCCGCTGCTCACCGCATCTGGATTGAGCCGGAATACCGGGCTGTTATCAAAATATACATGGGCCTCCGCCGGCATACCGGCAGCTGCCATCTCCGCGGTATTCACCGAAACTTTCAAGATACTGCCCGGCGTATAGAATTTTTCACGGCTCAGTACTTTCTCTGCGCCATTCTCAATTTCCACCATTGCGTCGGTAACCGGTAATTTAAGATGATAGGCCAGCTGAGTACTGCTGCCGATGGTAACCACGGTTCCGCCCTGTTCCATGAATTTCTTTAATTGCGGAATGGATTTATCCGAACTGATCCTTCCCAGCATGGGTCTGAACTCGGGCGGTACAAGGCTGTCGGTTCTGCGTTCTGCATTTGGATTGCCCCGGGCATTAAGCGAAGGAATAGCGCCGCCCACAAAAACGATCACGTCATATTTTGAAGCGATATCACCGCTGTCAATGTCTTTCGGGTAAATCACATCATACGCATAATTAAATTTTTCAAAGATCAGTCTCGTCCACCCTGAAGCCATCGAACCGCCATAAGTATCCCATAAGGCAATGCGTGCCCGGCTGATCTTCACCAGGGATGCAGGTTTCTTTGTTGCAGCAAGAAATTGAACACTCTGCTCTTTGACTATTTTATCAATGGCCGGTTTTACTTTTGCAGAAGCAGGGATATAAAAAGTACCTGTCGCTTCCCCTCCTCCACTGCCAACCCGGTAAACTTCTGCACCGCTGTTCAATAAAATATTTACGGCATTGAACGACTGGTTGGCATCCGCCTTCAACAGGTACCCTTTGGATGAAGCGGCTGCCGATCCAGTTAATTTCAGCAACACACCTCGTGGGTTGGTTACAAAGGGGCCATCAAATCCATCCATAATGCGGTCGAATTGCACGCCCATCTGGTAAGCCAGTGTCCACCCGGCGGCGTCATACGGAGGTACAGGCGGACCACCTGGGTATTGAAAATCGTTGGGATGATCCTGCGGTTCAAACAGGTCGATGATGTGCGGGCGGAATGCCTGGTTGTTCTTGATTACATACGAACCAGCCGGGTATTTTTTCCCGGCAACAGTAAATTCAGCATTTGCCTGCTGCACGACCACACCCGTACGTATCAGGGCATTTAAAAATTCTACGGCCGTGGCCAGGTCGGGCTGATCGGCCGGAATGATGTATCCACGGGCATCCCGGTTGCCGGGGTTCTTCATCACGGAATCGTAAAACTTCAGGGAAACAGATCCAGCTGTTCCGGTACGGTTTGCTTTTTTCAATGAATCCTGGTACAGCCTGTTGATTTCTTCAGCCTTTGAAGGAGATAAGGACCAGTTATCGCGGCTGCCCCTATCAACCGAGTTCCTTCCCATGCGGTAAATATTCATCAGCAATTCATCGCGGTTGCGGGATGCATAGTTGAGAACTGCATAGTTCAGCGAAACGGAATAATCAATCGACTGCCGGAAGTACCATTTCTGGGGCAATACCGGGTTGGGTGTGGCTGCATTGGGAACAAGCCGGCTGGTAACAACGGGTATGTCCATCGGTGTTGGATTGCCGATGATCTCTGTAAGCAACCCAATCATGTTATGAAAGTAGGTGGTGGTACGCAAGCCTCCATTATACCAGGTGGAGTACACAGATCCTGCCTTACTGGTGTAACCGGGTTTGTTCTCCGCATTCAACCGGTTTTGCATGGCAGCGCCAATGGCATCCAGCCCGGTAATGATCAGCGGATCGAAGGCATAATTAAACGGATCGCGGTAAGGTGCACCAGCCACCACAGAACCGGGAGGTCCGGCCTGGTGATGATTGTACATGATCTGCGGTATCCATTCAATGTACAGTTGCCGGGCAATGTTCTGCGTTTCTTTCAGGTTCATCATGTAAAAATCCCGGTTGTTATCGTGTCCTGCATATTTTTCATACAGCTTGGGAAGATTACCAGTGGAACGTTTCTCCGGCTTTGGATCACGCATGTACCAGTTGCTCACCAGTTCCTGCCCATCCGGGTTGGCATGCGTGATGAGGATGATTACATCATTCAGTATACGCATGGTTTCTTCATCAGTCCGGCTCGTAAGCTGGTAGGCGGTTTCAATCAGTTGATGAATGCCCACTACTTCATTGGCGTGCAGACCGCCGTCGATCCACACCACGGCCTTTCCTTCTTTGGCCAGTTGGGCGGCCTCTTCCATCCCGATATCGGCGTTTCCCATTTTCTGCGAAATCTGTTTATAATGTTCAAGCCGCTGGTGGTTCTGCGGCGAGGTAACAATCAGCATAAACTGGTCTCTCCCCTCTTCGGTTTTACCGATCACGGTGTACCTTGCCCGGTTGGATGTTTCAGCAATTTTTTTGAAATACGCTTCGGTTTGGGTGAAATTGGCGAGCTGGTAATTGTCGCCGATAGCAAACCCGAAATGTTCTTTGGGCGAAGGGACTTGCTGTGCGGCAACAACAGCAATAAAACAGATAAAGAAAGAAAAGCAAACAAACTTTTTAATGACCATGATTTTCTTTTTAGCAGTTAATGTTGGTAAAAGACTTTGTAACAGACTTCGGAAGTTTTAAAAACTTCCGGAGTCTTCGATCTAGTTTTTTGCCAGTCGCAATGCATTGCTGAACGCATCCACGATGGCAGCGCTTTCCCTCACCAGCAGGGTTTCATTCACACTGATCATCACCTGGTTTTTTGCATTGGGCATGGCCATGCGGATGGTATGGGTATCACGGAGTGTATCCCGGAACTTTTTTCCATCGATATTCTTACCCAATTCCAGCTGATATATATTGGTCCCGTTGTCGAGCACATTTACCTTGATGCCATCCAGCTGGTTAAGCGCTGTAAACAAAGCCGTCGCCCTTTTTACCGTTTCCTTCATCCGGTCTTCAAATCCATCCAACCGGTGAAGCGCCATAGCGGCATTGGTCCAGTTACCGTACATATTACCACCATGTATTTTTATCATATGCGGCAGGGTTTCGATCAGCTTTTTTTCGCCGCACAGCACTGCGCCCCCTGAAGCACCGAGGTATTTGTACAATGAAATATAGATGGTATCAAAGTACGAGGCGTATTCCCTTACCGAAACACCCGACCAGGCCGAAGCCATGTAGATCCTTGCCCCATCGAGGTGAAGGCGGATATTATTGCTGCGGCAGTATTCGCTGATCTTTTTTATTTCATCTATGGGAATCATGCGGCCATCGGTACGCCGTACCGGGTTCTCGATGGATACCGCACCAATGCCGCTGCTGAATACTTCCTGTTCTTTAAGCGAATCGATGGCCTGCTTCAGTTCTTCGGCGGTAAACCAGGTTTTGTCTTTTGCCAGGGGCATCAGCCTTTTTTTAAAAACCGATTGCGCTGCATCGGCTTCATCACGGTAAACATGACTGGTATCCTGCACAAATACTTTGGTGTTTTCCCCGCTCAATGCCGCAATGGCAAACTGGTTGGCCATGGTGCCGCTGGGCATGAAGATGGCTTTTTCTTTGCCGGTGATCTCTTCAAATTTTTTCTCCAGCGCCGCCACGGCACCACCGGTGCCATACCGGTCCTGTTCAATGGCATGCAGGCTGTTTGCCTTTTGCAATTCGGCGAGATACGCGGCAGGTGCATACATGATGCCGTCGCCGAAAAAATTTACCGGATCTTCATTGCCCGTCCCCCACCGTTCCATTTTTTCAGCGGCCCGTAAACTGCCGGCCGGAATAAAAGCCGGTAACAGGGCCATCCCCGATCCCTTGATGAAATTCCTTCTGTTCTGATCAGCCATAATGGATGTGTTTGAATGACGTAATTTATGAAAAATAAACTTCCTTTCTTTTAACCTGATTTTAGTTCATCAAAAAAATTATAAGCGGTAAATTGCAGGCAGCTGAATCAAAAACACCCCAATGACAGACGACGATATTTTTAAACTGGTGGCCTGGATCCTGGCAGGATTTGCTTTTGGTTTTATCATTCACCGATGGGTGATGCCCATATTGTCTAAACTGGCTTCCCGAACCAGGCTTAAGTCAGATGACCTCATTGTGGAAACCATCCGCCAATGGATCATTTCCTGGTTTGTTGCCCTGGGCCTTTTCATCGGGCTTCGGCGCATCGACATGGACATGCGTTACCACAACTGGCTGGCCAACGGGCTCATGATCTTCTATATCATCTCCGCTACCTTTATCCTCGCCAGGGTTATCTCGGGCATGCTGCGGATAAAAGCCAGCGGCACCGATACCGTCATTCCTTCCTCTTCCATCATCGGCAATATTGTACGGGCCATCATATATATTATCGGATTGCTTATCATCCTGCAGTCGCAGGGCATTTCCATTACACCCATCCTTACTGCATTGGGTGTGGGCGGACTGGCTGTGGCGCTGGCATTGCAGCCCACGCTTTCCAACTTATTCGCCGGGTTGCAGATCATAGCATCGGGAAAGATCAACCACGGCGATTTTGTAAAATTATCCACCGGAGAAGATGGTTTCATCGACGACATCACGTGGCGAAGCACCACCATCCGCGGCGATGCCGATCATACGGTGATTGTTCCAAACTCGAAGCTGGCGGACATGATCGTAACCAATTATTACCTGCCCACAAAAGAATTGTCTTTTTCAGTGGAAGCAGCCATCAGTCCGGATAATGATCTCGACCGGGTGGAAAAAATCACCAAAGAAGTAATTGCTGCCACCCAAAAAGAATGTGAGGGAACTGTAAAAGATTTTGAACCGGTGGTCAGGTATTTTTCGGTGGGTGATAACCGCATTAACCTGCGGGCCATATTGCGGGTGAGTGAGTATTCATACAAATTTCCCGTTCGCCACCAGTTTATAAAAAACCTGCACAAACGGTTTCAGCAGGAAAGGATTAATATGGCAGTCAGCCTGCAAACCCTCTACATTAAAAAAGAAGACGCTGGCGGCGATGCTTAATTTCCGGTATTATTTTTTTCCGGCTCCTTCTTTGAGGCGGGCAGCAATTTGAAATACGTTACCCTGAACTGGTCGTTCACCACTTCTCCCTGCACTTCAGCTTTGCGGATGGCATTGCAAAAACCATCCTTGTCGTGGGCATCACCAAAATCGTCGATGGAGGCGCCCTGGACATAATATGCATCCATGCCGGTGCGTACAGCCAGCTCACAATTTTTACCGGGTAACCCGAACTTACATTTTCCGCAGGATGCTTCCACAGACAACAATGGTTTTGCCGGGTCGGGTTTTACAGACAGTTTTTTTCCTGTTTGAGCTGATGCCACGGTGGCCAGCAACAGGCTGAACAGAAAAAAGAATAACCGTTTCATATGAATCATTTAATCAACCGCAAAGCGGTGTGTTGGTTTTATACATTGCTGTTTCCGGTAAAGTCCAGCTGCACTTCTTCCTCGTGATCGCATTTGGTGATCTGTGCAAAGGCACTGTACAGGGCACCGATAGAAAGCGGCAAACTGAACAGCAAACCGATACCACAGGGAATGGCACTGATGATTATGATGATACCCAGCAGGATGAAAAGCCCGATCAGCGGAAACATGTTTTTGGTGCAAACCTTCCTCGACATTTCCATGGCCGGCCATCCTTCCATTTTATAAATAACAATGAAGTGAAGACGGAATGCCCAGATGGCGGAGATCACCAGGGAAATCAAAACAAATACCAGGATGAGCAGGATCATTTTTGATCCCAGGAACAATTGCCTGGCCAGTTGCTCTATTTCTGCCTGGTTGCTGTATGCACCGGAACCCTGCGTCAGTTTCACCAGCTCAATAATGTCGGGAAGAAAATTAAAGAACAGCAACAGGATCAACACAGCATATACCGCTGCCTGTATCAATGAACTCACCATAATGGGGGTAAGATAACTGAACCCCTTGAACATGTCGCCAAAATCAGTCCACGCATTTCCTTTCGAAACCTGCCAGGTAATATAAATGGCACCTGCCATTAAACAGGGACTGATGATCAGGTTACCGGCCAAACTGCCGATGAACGGAATCATACCCGCAGCCATGGTGATCAGCGTAGCCAGGATACCAGCGAGGATATAATAACCCAGGTGTTTGGCAATAATGTTCCATCCGTCTGAGATGGCCTGGCCGATGGAAAACCCATCGTTGGAAGTAGTGAGCTCTTCGATCGTTTTCATGTATCTTTTTTTGTCAAGATAATGATTTTATCCGTGTATCTGCAAACGCTTCCGGTAAATATCTGCCTCCGCGGCGGCGGTGGTAGCTGCAAAGGAACCCGTTGCCCGACCAGCCATCTAAAAAAAATTGCCGTTGTTGTATTTTGACATTCCCCCGGCGCTGCAAAGCCGTAACATTGGGTAATGAAAAAGTATAGCCTGCTTTTCCTCACATTGCTTGTGACCCTTACTGCTGTGCATGCCCTTCCGGGCGACAGCAGCATTATCCGTAAAAAATACCAGACCAACCGTCTCCAGGGCGGTCCCATTGTGCTGGATGGCATCGCTTCAGAAGAAGCATGGAACAGCGTGGAATGGGGCGGCGATTTTACTCAATGGCAACCGGCCGAAGGAAAGGCACCTTCCTACCCCACCCGCTTTAAAATCCTTTACGATGACCGTTTCCTGTACATTGCCTACGATTGTATTGACCTGGCTGCCGATTCCATCGTAAAACGCATGGGCCGCCGAGATGATTTCCCGGGTGATTTTGTAGAAATAAATATCGACAGCTACCACGACCTCCGCACTGCATTTTCATTCACCCTTTCCGTGTCCGGTGTGCGGGGTGATGAGTTTGTTTCCAACGACGGCAACAAATGGGATCCCAACTGGAATCCCGTCTGGTATGCCAAAACACATATTCACAAAGGAGGCTGGACCGCCGAAGTGAAGATCCCCCTCAGCCAGCTGCGTTATGGCAACGAAAAAGAAAAAGTGTGGGGCATACAGGTGATGCGTCGCCTGTTCCGCAAAGAAGAACGCTCCACCTGGCAACTCATTCCGCAAACATCGGGTGTTTGGGTAAGCCGCTTTGGTGAGTTGCACGGACTGAATAACATTCCATTTCACCGGCAGGTGGAAATAGCACCCTATGTAACCATACAGGCTGATAAATATAAAAAGCAGGCCGGCAATCCCTTTGCAGACGGGCTTGATATGAAAGTTTCCGGTGGCCTCGATGGAAAAGTGGCCGTAACAAACGACCTGATCCTCGACTTCACCATCAACCCCGATTTTGGGCAGGTGGAGGCCGACCCTTCGCAGGTACGTATTGATGGATTTCAGAACTTCTTCAGCGAACGAAGACCCTTCTTCATTGAAAGCAGCAATATTTTCGATTACCAGCTTACCGGCTCTGCTGCCGGCGGCGAGTACGATTCGGATCTTTTATTCTATTCACGCCGCATCGGCAGTTCGCCGCACGGTTATCCAAGTACCAATGGCAATGAGTATGTGAAATTTCCACAGAATACCAGCATACTGGGCGCTGCCAAATTCAGTGGCAAAACAAAAAACGGCTGGAGCATCGGCATCCTGGAAAGTGTTACCGAACGGGAAAAAGCCACCATCGACGACAACGGTAAAAGAAGAAAAGAACTGGTGGAACCTCTCAGTAATTATTTTGTGGGAAGATTGCAAAAGGACATCAACAGCGGCAATACCGTGATCGGCGGCATCTTTACAGCGGTGAACCGGGAGCATGGACTGGATGATGTGCTTCACCGAAGCGCCTACTCCGGCGGTGTGGATTTTCTGCACTACTGGAAAAACCGTTTCTGGTATGTACGGGGAAACTTCGTGTACAGCCGGGTGAACGGAACCCGCCAGGCGATCCTGAATACACAAAATGCATTTGAACATTT
>DMRT01000193.1 GCA_003455235.1 Chitinophagaceae bacterium | reverse complement strand
ACTATATTAACAAAGAGATGCCTCTTCGTTAAGTTACGGTGTATTAATCCTCCTTTCGGAGGGCTATTCACCAGTTATGGGAAGGTTGCGTACGTGTTCCGCACCCGTTTGCCGGTCGCCGCCAAGTATTGCTACCCGCGCTGCCCCTCGACTTGCATGTATTAAGCCTGCCGCTAGCGTTCATCCTGAGCCAGGATCAAACTCTCCATTGTAAATGAGTTGTTTGAACTGACTGTGTAATTTCATTGGAAATTAACGTCAAATTCTAAATTAATATTTGCGCTAACATTACCTTGATAATCAAATGACTATTTGCTGCTGTTTCCAAACTTTCAAAGATCTTTTGGCTTTACTTTTTGCCCCCATTTTTAATTGGGAGTGCAAAAGTAAGGGCCTTTATTTAATCACCCAAATTTTTCTTTACTTTTTTTGAAAATAAATACTTGAATCTGAGGAGAAAAGATGTTAAGAACTGGCTCTTTTTTCAAAAGCGGACGGCAAAGATACGGGGCGGAAAACTGCTACCAAAATAATTCTGCCAAATAGTTATTCACAGGCCAAAAAAACTGCCTCCCATTTCTGCTATAACCGAATACCAATGCGGATTACAGCATACCCGATTTTTTTTGAAAAATTTTCAGCATCCCGTAGAAAATTCACACTCAAAAAGGCCGGTCTTCAGCCATCCACACCCGGAAACTCAACCCTGCAAAGGAACAGACCTTCAGAACCCACCGAAAAATCTGCTTTGGTGCAGTCTTTTGCCTGGAAAACATGGAGGAATTCGTCCAGGGTGATTTTGTGGCGGCCGGCCTGAAGAATGGTTCCCACAAGCCCTTTCACCATTCCGCGTAAAAAGCGGTTGGCCCTTACCCGGTAAACGAGACAATCCTTTTCTTCTATCCATTCGCTTTCATAAACACTGCATTGAAATGTATTTACCTGCGTATTGCGTTTCGAAAAGCTGGTAAAGTCCTTTTGAAGTAACACTTCTTTGGCTGCCTGCTGTAGTACCGTCCTGTCGAGAGGGTATGGGAAATAATATGCCCGGTCCTGGAGAAAGGGATTCTTACAATCAAAAATATAATAACGGTACTCCCGGCTTTGGGCATCAAAACGGCAATGTGCCTCTTCGTTTACCCGGAATACCCGGCGGATAACAATATCAGGCGGCAAGATCGCATTCAGGTTATACGAATCATCACCGATCTCCCCATCCACGTCAAAATGAAAAAAATTCTGCAGTGCATGCACTCCGGCATCAGTACGGGATGAACCCGTTAGTTCGAAATTCCTTTTATAAAAAACAGCGAGTGCTTTTTCCACTTCCGCCTGCACGGAATTGGCATTTTTCTGCACCTGGAATCCCGAATAAGAAGTGCCTTTGTATGAAACTTCAATAAAATAGCGTGGCATAAAATGAACCTTTATTCTTCTTTCTTCCTCATTGATGAAGCATGGCCCTGAACCTGGAAATATAATACTCGTCTTTTAACTGGCTTTCCAATAACCCGTATTGCGGCAAATCAGCCACAAAGGGGTAGGCGGCAACATACAGCTTATATTTTCCCTCATCCGTTAAAAATAAGGCGCCCAGGTTTTTTACCTGGTCTGTTGTAAAGCAGGTAGTCCGGAATTTTTTTAATGCTGCATTGATCATATTAACATCGGTAACTCCTGCTGCCATCTGTTTGCGCAGGTTCAGGAAATCCTTTTCCGTAGCTGTTTGTTTACACCGTGTGTTTGCAGCATCGGCCTTCTTGTCTGCTACCAAGGTATCAGAAATCACTGCCCCTGTATCCTTGTTCAGGTTGGGGTTGGGCAGTTCCATATCCAGGAACCGGGAATCCTTTACCGGCATATCTGCATTTTTTACTTCGGCTTTCACCTCCTCGTTTTTGCGTTTGGGGAGCGTATCTTCTGTTGCTTTTACCGGAATAAACACCGGGATTGTGTCTGACTTGCTGTCTGAAACATCCAGGTAAATAATCCGTGTTTCGTCCGCCGTGTTTTCCTCGCTTATTTTTTTAACCTGGGTAACGGGTACCCGAACATTTTCTTTCAACTGCGCTTCCGGAGCCGGCTTCTCCTCTTTACCAGCTACCTGCTTATTCTCTTCCTTTGTCAATAAAATTGCTGAATCTTTTGGCACAACCGGGTGCTTCAATATACCCGGATCGTTCACCACAGCTGCCAGTATTATAGAAAATGAATCGGTAGCCAGTTCGATTAATGGTTCCTGGTTTCCTTCGTCTTTCCGGGCCATTACTGTTTGCATGGTCTGCAGGTTTACCAAACCCCACCCTTTATCGCCGAAGTTTTTCAGCAAACAGCCCATGTCTGCATCCTTCATCACAATGCTGACACGCTGCTGGGATGTTTCATTTTTAGTAAACCCGATCAAAGCCGGGTAAGTTCCTTCGGCCAGTGCCGGAATAATTACATACCCCGTTTCTGACGAATTGAAAAGCTTATCCGCCAGTTTTACATAAAACATCTGCCGGTTCTCCGACTGGATATAAACAAACCTGTTTTTCTGAGCACGGCTGTGTAATGCAAGAAAAAATAAAAAGCAAACAGTCAGTATGATTTTTTGACGGATCCGGGTCATCTGGTTCCTTGGTTGATCGGCTCAAAAATACTCATAAATACCATGCCTTGCCACTCAAATAAAAACAGGTTACCTTCACCCCTTCTCACTTATTTTTGCACTCTAAAATTATAGTAATGAAAAAAATCACGTTTTTGCTTGCCCTGGTTGCAGGACCATTTTTAGCTATGGCCCAACCCGGTAATGAACCCGCTCCCGACACTTCCTGGAAAAAAATATACCGGGCTACGCCTACAAAAATCAATGACCTGGTACATACAAAACTGGAAGTACGTTTTGATTACGATAAGGCATGGATGTATGGAAAAGAATGGCTGACCGCAAAACCCCATTTCTATCCCACCGATTCACTCACCCTGGATGCAAAAGGAATGGAGATCAAAGAAGTGGCCATTATGAAAGGCGCTGCTAAATCCACCCTTAAATACAAGTACGATGGAATGGAACTGCGGATCAAACTGGATAAATCCTATAAAGGTGGTGAAAACTACACCGTGTACATCGACTACATCAGCAAACCAAACGAAATAAAAGTAAAAGGAAGCGCTGCCATCAACGATGCCAAGGGACTTTACTTTATTAACCCGAAAGGAGAAGAAAAGGACAAGCCCACCCAGATCTGGACACAGGGTGAAACCGAAGCCACCAGCGTTTGGTGCCCCACCATTGACAAACCCAACCAGAAAACCACCAATGAGATATACATGACCGTTCCGGCCAAATATGTTACCCTTAGTAACGGTTTACTCATCAGCCAGAAAAAAAATACCGATGGTACCCGTACCGATTACTGGAAAATGGACATGCCTCACTCGCCGTACCTGTTCTTCATGGGCGTGGGCGATTATAAAATAATCAAAGACAGCTACAAGGGCAAAGAAGTAAGTTATTATGTAGAGCCCGACCAGGCTCCTTATGCAAGAGGCGTATTCGGCCTTACCCCCGAAATGATCAAATTCTTTTCCGATAAACTGGGTGTAGATTATCCCTGGCAGAAGTACAGCCAGATCGTTGGCCGTGATTATGTAAGCGGTGCCATGGAAAATACCACCAGTACCCTGCACCAGGAAAGCGCTTATCAGAATGCACGCCAGCTCACCGATGCCAATGGATGGGAAACCGTAATCGCCCACGAACTGTTTCACCAATGGTTTGGCGATTATGTAACCACCGAAAGCTGGAGCAACATCACCGTAAATGAAACCATGGCCGATTACAGCCAGACATTGTGGATGGAATACAAATACGGCAAAGATGCCGGTGATGAAGAGAACTACCAGGGAATGGCACAATACCTGGGAAGTGCTAATGATGCAAAAAAAGACCTCGTTCGTTTCAGGTACAGCGATAAAGAAGATGTGTTTGACCTGGTAAGCTACCAGAAAGGCGGACGGGTTCAGCACATGCTGAGGAATTTTGTTGGTGATGAAGCCTATTTCAAATCATTGAACAATTATCTTACCACCAATAAATTCAAAAACGGCGAAGCCCACCAGATGCGCCTGGCATTTGAAGAAGTAACCGGAAAAGACCTGAACTGGTTCTGGAACCAATGGTATTTCGGAAGCGGACACCCCATCGTGAAGATCGATTACAATTACGACGTACCGGGCAAAGCCATGGTGATCGTAGAACAGACACAGAAGACCGATAAGGTATTCAAACTGCCGCTTGCCATTGATGTGTACAACGGCGCCAATAAAAAGAGATATAATGTATGGGTGGAAAACAAAATCGATACCTTCTCCTTTGATTATTCTCAAAAGCCCGACCTGATCAATGTGGATGCCGATAAAGTAATGCTCTGGCAAAAAACAGATAACAAAACCGCCGAAAATTTCATTCACCAGTTGAAATACGCTCCGCTGTATATGGACAGGAAGGAAGCGCTGGATTATTTCGGCAAAAAAGCAATGCCCGAACTGGCCGAAGGATTAAAAGACAAATACGCCCCGCTGCGCAGAAGCACCATCAACAAACTGGGTGCCTCAAAATTCAAAGACGATGCAAACGTGGTGAGCGAGATCGAAAAGATTGCCAATTCAGAAAAAGACAGGAGGACTAAAGCAGCCGCTCTTGCTTTCCTTGCCAAAAAAGTGGATGCAAAATACAAACCACTGTTTGAAAAGAACCTCAGCGACAGCAGCTATTCCGTAGCCGGCGCCGCACTCAATGGCCTGCAAAGCCTGGAGCCATCCAAAGCGTATGAACTGGCAAAAAAATACAGCAATGACGCCAAGGGCGACCTGGGCGAAACCGTTACCGACATCATCATGAGCGAAGGAACCGAGGCCGACTTTGACATGGTGGCCAGCCGCTACGAAAAAATGCCGCTGAGCCAGGAAAAAGTAGGTGCCAGCGCCACTTTCGCCGGTTATCTTGAAAAAGTACAGAACACTGCCAATGTGAAAAAAGGCATCGACCTCATCATCAAATTCCGCAACCTGGTGCCTGAACAGTTCCGCGGATTTGTTGACCCTACCATCAAGGGTGGTCTGACCAAATTGGCAAAAGCCAAAGGAAAAGAAATTGAGGATTATATCGCCGAGGGATTAAAATAAGCGCTTAATAAAAAATCATGGATGCCCCGGAATATTCCGGGGCATTTTTTATGGCAGGCTGCACAACCATTTTACAGCAGTTTAACACAGCCGGCATATTCACCAAGCCCGATTGTTATGTACATTTACGCAACGCCCGTTTTCGCATGAAGAATATTCTTTTCCTTCTGTTTATCAGTACGGCCCTTTTTTCCTGTGCACAAAAAACATCTTCACGTCCAACCAGGATCATGTATTCTGAAAACGTGAAGGATAGTTTTGAGGTCTACATCCATGCACCGGCCGGATCCGACACGGTTAAAAACCTCTCGGTGTTTTATTACCTGGATGCCAACCTGAAATCGGGAAAAAAATTAAGGGAACTGATCGCCCAACCTGAATTTTCCCGGAAAGCCGGCAATACCATTTTTGTGGGTATCGGGCACATTGGCAACTTTCACGTGTTGAGGCGGCGGGATTTTATTTTACCTGCCATCAATAACGGAGACACAGCCGGGTTATCTGCTGAATATGGGCAGATTGAACATTTCTACCAGTTCCTTAAAACGGAGCTGGCGCCAGTGATCAATTCAACCTATCATGTTCAGGCGGGCAACAATTCAATCATGGGACATTCATTGGGCGGACTGTTTGTTTTTTATTGCCTGTTTAAAAACGATACGCTCTTCAAAAATTATTATGCACTCAGTCCCTCCCTGTGGATTGACAATTATTCCATCTACCGTTTTAATCATTTACCAAAAGACAGGAAAAATAAAATGAATCTCTACTTCTCCGCGGGCAGCCTGGAGATCTTTAACCGAATTAAAGCCGGAACAAATGAGATGGAGGAATTTCTGAGGAAAAAAAACTATCCTTTTCTTGATTATAAATACCAGGTACATGAAGGGAGCACACATAATTCACAGGTGGAACACTCCCTGGATTACATTCTGAAGCAGCCCTGACTACCAGCTGCCGCTGGCGCCGCCACCCCCAAAGCTGCCGCCGCCGAATCCACCCGAACTGCCACCGCCGCTCCAGCCTCCTCCGCCTCCACCACCGCTTCTTCCCATATTGCTGAGGATGTTGCCGATTGTCCATGCGGTATACCCACGGCGGCTCATGAATGAACCGCCGCCTCCACCACGACCACTCATGGCAAGAAAGATGAGAATGACAATGATGATGAAAACGGTACGAAGCACCGAACCACCAGTGCTTCTTCCTTTATGATAGCCTTCCGGTGCCTTGTATTCTCCTTTTACAGCCTGGATGATGGCATCGGTGCCCTCTTCGATGCCGCGGTAATAATCATCGCCCTTGAACTTGGGTACAATAATATCGTCGATGATCTGTTTGCAGGTAATATCGGGCAGGGCTCCTTCCACACCATAACCGGTGGCGATGTTCAGCTTGCGGTCTTTTTTGGCAATAAGCAGCACCACACCGTTGTTGAACTCTTTGCCGCCGATACCCCAGGCCCTTCCGAGCTGTACATTAAAATCGGCCACATCATTTCCTTCCAGGGAATTGATGACAACCACCACCACCTGCGTAGAGGTGCTGTCATCAAATATTCTGAGTTTGGTATCGATGGATTGGCGCTGATCTTCCGTGAGAGTCCCGGTATAATCGTTGACATATACCCGGGTGGTGGGTTTAAAATTGAGCAGGTCTTCCGGCTTGCCTGATTTTTGCGCAAAGCAGGCAAGCGCAACAAGCAGTGATATAAATATGGAAAGTATTTTCTTCATTCTTCTTTTACCGGTTCATCAATGGCCAAAAACGATCTCGTCGGGCAGTTCGTTTTTATCTTCGGTGGGGATGTATGGAAATTTTTCTTTTAAAGTATTCCCGATCTGTCGAACACACTGTTCAATACCACCCGGAACATCATCTTTTTTAAACCGGGTAATCATTTCCTGTACGGCATTGTTCCAGTAATCGGCCCCGGTCTTCTGATAAATGCCTTCATCCGCAAACAGGGCCAGTTCATGGTGCTTCATGGCAACATACAACAGCACGGCATTGCGGTGATCGGTATTCTGCATTTTTAGTTTATAGAAAATTTCGGCCGCCCGGTCCATAGCATCCACGTAGGCGTTTTTGCTTTCTACATATACCCTTACCTCACCGCTGGTTTCTTTCTCCGCAGCACGGATGGCATTCACGATCTGCTCCCGTTCGGCAGCAGAAAAGAATTGTTTCTTTTTAAAGAATGGCAATAGTCCCATCAGAATTTTATTTCCACTGTTTTTTCTGCACCGGCATCCGATTGAAAACCCTCTTTCATTTTAAATCCAAGCATGCCTGCCACCAGTTTTGTGGGGAATCCCCTCACGGTGTTGTTGTAGGTATTGATTGCTTCATTGAAATCCTGTCTTGCCACTTTGATCCTTCTTTCCGTTCCTTCCAGTTGTGTCTGTAAACCGGAATAAGCGGCCGTCCCTTTCAATGACGGGTATTTTTCAATCCGGATAATCAGGTTATTGGTGGCTGCAGCCAGTTCATTCTGTGCGTCCGCTTGCTTATTAACAGCATCGGCTGTTAAATTCTCTGCACTCACCGTAACAGATGCGGCCTTGCTTCTTGCTTCCGCAATTTTCTGCAGGGTGGTCTGTTCAAAATCAGAAACTCCCTTCACCACATTTACCAGGTTCGGAATTAGGTTCATCCTGCGCTGGTAGGCATTCTGAACCTCGTTCCACTGAAGCTTTACTTTTTCTTCCTTTTTTACCAGGCCATTGTAAGTAGTGATCAGATAAATGACAACCAGGAGTACCACGCCCCCTGCAACCAGCCATGAAAATCGGTTCTTCTTCAATGAAGGGGTGCTTTTAGAATTTAACTTCAGGTGCTTTTTCCGCACCGGCATCTGCCTTAAAACCTTCTTTGGCGCTGAAGCCGAACATACCGCCGAGTATATTCATCGGGAATGACCTCACCTTGGTATTGTATACATTAATGGCTTCATTAAATGTTTTGCGTGAGTTTTTGATATTGTTCTCGATGCCTTCCAGCTGTCCCTGCAGCTGCGTAAAGTTCTGTGTCGCTTTCAGGTCGGGATAATTTTCCACCACGGCAAGCAGGCGGCTAAGCGCCCCGCTCATCTGGCTCTGTGCTTCCTGAAACTTGGCGATATTTTCCGGCGTGAGCTGATCGGCTGTAAAATTCACCGATGTAGCCTTGGACCTTGCTTCCACCAGTTTAGTAAGTGTTTCCTGTTCGAAATTGGCGGCCCCTTTAACTGTGTTCACCAGGTTGCCAACCAGGTCCGACCGGTTCTGGTATTCAGTCTGTACGTTGTTCCATGCTTTCTTCACATTCTCATCCTGCTTTACCAGGCCATTGTATCCGCTGCATCCCCAGAATCCGAGGATAACAACAATCCCGAGTACGACCAATAATCCAATGCGTTTCATAATTTTTTGTTTTAGTGTTAAGAAGTTAAAATTAATCTTTTCTTCCAGTTTTACCTCGGGGATCTTATTTCACCAGCACAAAGCCGTTCAGCAGTTCCTCCATGTCCTGCCGGTATTCGCTGAGCAGGCTCTGCGCCGTGTAGGTAATAAACTGGATCGTGCCCTTTTCAAAGGAGAAATAATACCCCAGGTACGAAAATTTAATTCCCTGGATAGTACCGTCCATCTGCATGCAAAGCACTTTTACTCCGTTCACATTGCGGTATTCCTCGTGGGTGATCTTTACATCCGGAGATGCCTCTTTTGCATTTTCCAATGCAATATTCCTGAGCGATTCCAGGGGAATCTCCACCCGTTCCGCCATCATCATACCATACCCGTCTTTTGACTTAAGCTGAAAGCTGTATTCTGCTTCTCCATCCCTATCGGCTTTTTTAAAACTCCATTTTTTGGAATTCAGGTACACTCCCACCGGCACGATATTGCTCTTTACCAGGAAAGCAGCTTCCTTGCTTTTCAGGAAAGCCGTCCGGTTCGTATCGATCTTTACCGCATTCTCGTCATTCTTTTTTACGTATTTCCAGGTTCCGTCGTTGTACAGAACCACTTCATCGCCGTTGCTGGTTACGGCCTGTATCTGCGCCATACCGTTGATGGCAAAGAGCAGGCAACAAAGGGCAAGGATATTCTTTTTCATGCTGCGGATTTTATTGTTCGTGATTAAATGTAGTTTACTCTTTAATGGCAGCAATACCAGGCAATGTCTTTCCTTCAAAATATTCCAGCATAGCACCGCCGCCGGTGCTTACATAGCTTACTTTGCTTGCCAGGTTGAATTTATTTACCACTGCCACACTGTCGCCGCCACCCACCAGGCTGAAAGCACCGTGGGCAGTGGACGCAGCCACTGCTTCAGCAATTGCTTTAGTGCCGGCCTGGAATTTTTCCATTTCAAAAACCCCCATGGGGCCGTTCCACAAAACCGTTTTTGATTTGCCAATCACTTCACTGAAGATACCGGTGGCTTTCGGACCAATATCGAGCCCCATCCATCCATCGGGAATGGCATCGCTCGGACGAACATCTGTGTTGGCATCTGCCGCGAATTTATCGGCGATCACCGAATCCTCGGGCAGGTGAATACTCACACCTTTTTGTTTTGCCTGTTCCAATATGTCCATGGCTGTCTGCAAACGGTCGTCTTCGCAAAGTGACGAGCCGATCTTTCCGCCCCTTGCCTTCATAAAGGTATAGGCCATGCCGCCGCCGATGATGATATCGGTGGCCCGCTGCAATAAATTTTCGATGATCAGAATCTTATCCGATACCTTGGCTCCGCCAATGATGGCGGTAAATGGCTTTTCGGCACCGTGCAATACTTTTTCGGCACTCACCACTTCTCCTTCCATCAGCAGGCCAAACATTCTTTTTTCTGCCGGGAAGAATTGGGCGATTACCGCCGTGGATGCGTGCGCCCGGTGTGCTGTTCCGAAGGCGTCGTTCACATATACATCACCCAGCTTGCTCAGTTTTTCTGCAAATGCCTCATCCCCCTTTTCTTCTTCTTTGTAAAAGCGGAGATTTTCCAGCAACAATACTTCACCCGGTTTCAGCATGGAGGCAGTGAGCGCAGCCTGTTCACCAATACAATTATCGGCAAAGAAAACCCGGGTACTTCCGTCGCCAAATGCCGGGTTTGCATGCCCGTCATTCAGTAATTCATAAAGATGTTTCACCAGGTGCTTTAAAGAATACTTATCAGTGGGCCCATCTTTTGGCCGCCCCAGGTGGCTCATCAGGATCACGCTGCCGCCATCACCCAATATCTTTTTTATGGTTGGAATGGTTGCCCGCATCCTTGTATCATCGGTAATCGAATAATTCGTGTCCAATGGTACATTAAAATCTACCCGGATCAATGCTTTATGGCCGGAGAAATTGAAGCTGCTGAATTTTGACATTGCTCTTATTTAAAAATTAAACCGCAAAGGCGCTGAGACGCAGAGATTAACCCCCGGCGACTTTGCGTCTTTGCGGTTATAAATATATTACTTAAAAATTACTTGATCAGTTTTGCGAAATGATGCACTGTACGCACCAGCTGTGATACATAGCTCATTTCATTGTCGTACCAGCTAACGGTTTTCACCAGTTGCTTGTCGCCGGTTTTGATCACCCTTGTCTGCGTGGCGTCAAACAGGCTTCCGAAGCTGATGCCGATCACATCGCTGCTCACAATTTCATCTTCGGTATAACCAAAGCTTTCGTTGCTGGCTGCTTTCATGGCTGCATTCACTTCTTCGGCAGTTACGTCTTTAGCCAGTATGGAATAAAGTTCGGTTACACTGCCGGTAATGGTTGGCACCCGTTGTGCGCCTCCATCCAGTTTGCCCTTGAGGCTTGGTAATACCAGCCCGATGGCTTTGGCGGCGCCGGTACTGTTGGGAACAATATTGGCGGCGGCAGCTCTTGCCCTGCGCAGGTCACCCTTTGGATGCGGGGCATCCAGTGTGTTCTGATCATTCGTATACGCATGAATCGTGCTCATTAAACCGGTTACGATACCGTATTTTTCTTCCAGCACTTTTGCCATGGGCGCCAGGCAGTTGGTGGTGCAGCTGGCACAGCTGATGATGGTTTCGCTTCCGTCGAGTATCGAGTGATTTACATTAAATACAACGGTTTTCAGATCTCCGGTGGCGGGGGCAGAAATCACCACTCTTTTAGCGCCGGCAGTAAGGTGCGCTTCTGCCTTTGCTTTATCGGTAAAAAAGCCGGTACTTTCAATCACCACATCCACGTCGTGTGAACCCCAGGGAATCTGGGAAGGATCTTTCTGAGCATATACTTTCACTTCGTGACCATTTACCACGATCGCATTTTCAGTAGAAGTCACGTTTTGACCAAAGCGGCCTTGTGCACTGTCGTACTTTAATAAATGGGCCAGTACTGCAGGACTGGTAAGATCATTGATGGCAACCACATCGATTCCTTCCATGTTATAGATCTGGCGGAAAACCAGGCGGCCGATGCGACCAAAGCCATTGATGGCAACTTTTACTGTACTCATAGCTTTAATTTGAATTTAAAATTGAGAGGCAAAAGTACAGGATATGGGAGATTTTTGGCAGATTATTTTTGCCCGTTTTTTTGCATCGTAAAATATCCTGAAACCTTTGCTGACACTGGATTTATCTGATACAGTCCTAAATGCACAAACTGATACAGCCGGCGTAAAATATTTGGTTGAAAATGCGATAGATGTTATCTTTGCCCTCCTTTGGTAAAATGCCGCGTTGGTCAAGGGGTTAAGACGCCTCCCTTTCACGGAGGAATCACGGGTTCGATTCCCGTACGTGGTACAAGAGACAAGTCAGTTGTCGTTAAAAAAAGCCTCTCATTGCTGAGAGGCTTTTTTATTAAACCCGCCAGTACATGCCAGGCGAAAATTATTTTGAACTCAGTTTCGGCATATAGATCAGCAGCTCCGACCAGCGGCCCTGTACACAATTGGCATAGTCCTTTAAATAGGTTTCAAATGCTCCGGCACCATACGCCTCGTTGTATCTTTCATTCATCGGTTTTCTGTAGCCTTCTTCCAGCTCCTTGTATCCGCCTCTTAACCGGGTAACCAACGTATACCCGGGCTCGCCGGAAGCAATCAAGGAGTAAACGGCCACCGATTCTTTACCGGCCTCCCACACTTTTTTCTGTTGCATGATCAGGGTTTTGGTGGCAGCCACTTTCCCGGGCAATGGAGTCATATGTGTGATCAGGATCTTATCGGCATAATCCGTCAGCTGCACCGTACTCATATCTGGCTGAAATAATGAATAGGAGCTTACAGCCCGGCCCATGGTCAACGGTGCCACGGTTTTATTCCAGTCGGTTATATGTTCGGTGGTAATGTCACCCCGGCCATCGATGGTAGTCCAGTTACTCGGGCCCTCCGTCACCATATACCCGCCTGCGTCCGGACCCGATTCAATCGACCATACCCTCCATTTCCAGTCGCCGGTGTGATATTTTTGTGCATGTGCCGCCAATGCTTTTTCAAACTCCATCACTTTGTCGGGCTTGCAGAAATAACGGGTTGAGTTAAGTACATTTTTTGTCTGACCCATTCCAAATACAGGAATGAGCAAGCACATGAAGAACATCTTTTTCATGTTTAAAGATTTATTGGTAAAAAAAATAAAATCCCGGGGTACAGTGTTATGGGATGCGGAGTGGTACAGTTAAAAAAGGCCCTTCATTGCTGAAAGGCCTTTTATTTCGATTACTATTTCTTTGCTTCTTCTTTCCGGTAGGCGAAGGTCCGCTTTATGATTTTTGTGGCCTTGCCTTTATCATTCCATTCCGTACGCTGGGTCCAGTTGCCTTTATCATCATGTGCTTCATAGGTATACTTGGTAACCTTTGTCGTGGTGGAATCCTTGGTAATCTTGGTGTTTGAAAACTCAATCTGCTCGCCCTTATCATTATACTTTGCCGAACTGGTTGATTTTACTTTACCCAGGCTGTCCTTGCT
>DMRT01000237.1 GCA_003455235.1 Chitinophagaceae bacterium | reverse complement strand
GTTTTACCATGGTCAACGTGACCCATGATGGTAACAATCGGCGCCCTTGGTTTCAGGTCTTCTTCATCATCGTCTTCTTCCTCTGAATCCATATCCTTGGCATCTTCCACGCCGATGAATTCCACTTCGTAGTTGAATTCACTGGCCACCAGTTCAATTACGTCTGCTTCAAGGCGCTGGTTGATCGACACCATGATGCCGAGGCTCATGCATTTACTGATCACATCGGCAAAGCTTACATCCATCAGGTTGGCCAGCTCACTCACCGAAATGAATTCGGTAACCTGCAGTTTATTGCTGCGTTCTGTTTCAGCGCCTGCCTGTTCAGCATGTTCTTCTCTTTTTGCCTTGCGGTATTTTGCTTTCAGGCTCTTTCCTCTTCCGCCGGCGCCGGCCAGTTTGGCCTGCGTTTCCCGCAGTTTGTCCTGGATCTCTTTTTCGTCAATTACTTTTTCTTCCCTTCTTCCTCCTGTTCCCGGCTTGTTCCGGTTAAAGCGGTTATCGCCGCCGCTACGGTTACCGGGGTGATGCCCGCCTTCGCCCGGCCTTCTGTCCTGCGGTCCCGGAGGTACTCCTTTCCGCTCAACAGGAATGCGTTTGCGTTTACGTTTTTCGTCGCTGTCTTTTTTCGGCCGTGTATCATTATCAACAGGCAATTCAATCTTGCCCATGATTTTTGGACCGGATAATTTTTTTGCCTGGATGTTTTCAATGATGGGTGCCGGCTCAGGAGCCACCACGGGTGGTTGTTCCACTGGTTTTACTTCTTCGGCCGGTTTTTCTTTCTTTCCCTTTTTTGCTTCTGTTTTACTTTCGGCTTCTGTTTCTTTTTCTGCCGTTTTCTTCGTTCCTTTTTTCGGACGTGTGGAAGAGTCGATGGAATCGAGGTCTATTTTATCAAGCACCTTGGGTGTTTCCAGCTCGGGTGCCTTGATCTTTGTTACTTCTGCGTCGGCGGCCTTGGCTCCTTTTTTGGCCGGCTCGGCCGGTGCCGGTTCTTCGGCGGGTTTTTCTTCGGCGGGCTTTGTTTCTTTTGCCGCTTCTTTCTTCTTAAAGGAAAGATCTTCTTCGTCTTTTTTCTTCTTGGGTTCTGATCCGGCTGCGCCTTTGGGCAGGTCGATCTGCTGTGCTTTCTGCTTGGCAACCTTGTCCTGCTGGAACTCGGTTTGCAGCACCCGGTACATGGGTTCGGTGAGTTTCGACGTGGGCTTCAGGTCGTCTTCATTAAAACCTTTGGACACTAAAAAGTCTACCAAGGTATCCTTACCTATGTTAAACTCCTTGGCGGCAGCCATCAACCTTGGTGTTGTTACTTCTGACATTCGTTTGTTATTGCCTGGTTTTAAAGAGCAGGCTTCTTTTTATGTTTTCATGAATAACCCGTTGGGATTATTCTTTGTCAAATTCTTCTTTCAGAATCCGGCGCACTTCCTCAATGGTTTCTTTCTCAAGGTCAGTCCGGCGTTCCAGTTCTTCGGAAGTGAGGTCGAGTACGGCTCTTCCGGTATCGCAACCCACCCGCTTCAGTTCATCAATGATCCATGGTTCAATCTCATCGGTGAATTCATCCAGGTCGATGTCAAACTCCTCTTCTTCGCCTTCGTTATCGCGGAATACATCAATTTCATAGCCGGTGAGTTCGCAGGCCAGTTTGATGTTTACACCGCGGCGGCCGATGGCCAGTGATACCTGGTCGGGTTTCAGGAATACATTGGCATGCATTTTCTCTGAATCAATTTCCATGCTGGTGATCTTGGCGGGCGTGAGCGAACGCTGAATCAGCAGCTGGATATTGCTTGTCCAGTTAATCACGTCGATATTTTCATTCTTTAGTTCTCTAACTATGCCATGGATACGGCTTCCTTTCATACCCACGCAGGCTCCAACGGGGTCGATGCGGTCGTCGTAGCTTTCCACCGCCACTTTGGCCCTTTCTCCCGGATCACGTACGATTTTCTTCACCACGATGAGCCCGTCGAATATTTCTGGTACTTCAATCTCGAGTAATTTTTCAAGGAATACCGGGCTGGTTCTTGAAATGATGATCACCGCCTGGCTGTTCTTCAGTTCCACTTTCTTCACCACGCCGCGAACGGTTTCTCCTTTCTTGAAATAGTCGGTCGGGATCTGCTCGGATTTGGGAAGGAGCATTTCATTGCCTTCCTCATCCAGCAGCAGCACTTCTTTCTTCCATACCTGGTATACTTCCCCGCTTACAATTTCACCTACGCGGTCTTCGTATTTTTTAATGAGGATGTTTTTCTTCAGGTCGTTGATGCGGGCGGCCAGGGTTTGTTTACCGGCCAGGATTGCCCGGCGGCCAAACTCTTTCTGGATGTCCACTTCTTCATACAACTCTTCACCCACCTGGTAATCAGGTTCAATTTTGATGGCGTCTTTGTATTCGATTTCGGTAAGGGTATTGTACAAGTCGTCGTCTTCCACGATGGTACGGCGGCGGAAAATTTCCAGGTCGCCTTTCTGGTCGTTCACGATCACGTCGAAACATTCGTCGCTGCCGTATTTTTTGCGGATAAGGGTTTTAAACACGTCTTCCATCACTTTCATCAGTGTCGGACGGTCGATGTTTTCCGCATCTTTAAATTCCTGGAAGGAATCTATCAGGTTGATACTTGCCATAATCCTCGCCGGCCTCACTTTTATTCCCCGCCGGTGGGGGTTTTGTGGTATAATTAAAATTTAATCTGAACTTTTGTTTGCCTGATCTCGCTGAAAGCAATTGCCTCTTCTTTTGTTTCGGCTTTCTTTCCTTTGCCGGTGGTATACTCAATGACAATATTTTCATCGGTAACGCCGCTCAGCCTGCCTTCTTTTTTTACATCGCCGGTGGTGGTCACTTCCACGGTTCTGCCGATATTCTTTTTATACTGGCGCAGCAGTTTCAGCGGCTCGTCAATGCCGGGACTGGAAACTTCTAGCGAAAAATCGCCGTCGGGATACAGTCCCATCTCCTCAATGATCTTGTACAGGGCCCTGTTAATGCGGATACATTTTTCTATTCCCAGGCCACTATCGGCATCCAGGTATATCTTAATGTTGTTGGTGGGCTTTACTTTTATTGCCACCAGGAAGATATCCCCCTCCAGCAACGGCCCGATCAGTTTTTCAACGGTTTGTATCTGAGATTCCGGAGTCATGATAAAAGAAGAAGGGAACGCCTCCGTTCCCTTCATTTGCTTCTTTGTCCGGGGCAAATATACGTTGCTCCCCTGTAACCGCCAAAATTGTAGGGCCTAAACAGGCCGGGGCGGCGGTTATTTTAATTTTAACAACGGTCAGTCGCTTTCATTCCTACCTTTGGATCATGTTAAAAGTCCTTTTTGAGCTTTTTTTATTGTACCTGGTTTACAAGCTGATATTCGACTTCATTATTCCTGTTTACCAAACCACTAAACAGGTGAAACAGAAGGTGGGAGAGATGCAGAGCCAGATGAACGAGCACATGAAAAAACAGCAGGCAAACTCCTATTCTTCTGCGCCTAAGGAAGAAAAAAGCAGGCCGGCCCGGGAAGATTATATCGAGTTTGAGGAGGTTAAATAAGTTCCCGCCAATTCAGTCCTTCAATGGCTTCACCAGCCAGCAGCCGGTGGGTTTTAATGCCCAGGGCTGCCGCCGTTTCTATATTTTTTTGCAGGTCGTCGATGAACAACGATTCTTCTGCCAGGATGCCGGCGTCTGTCAGCATCAGATCAAAGATCTCCCTGTCTGGTTTCCGCAAACCCAGCTGGTGTGAATAATATGCCCTGGTGAAGTGGTCATCAAAGTTTCTCCCGCCCGTTTGCCGGCTGAAGTTCTGGTGAAATGCCCGGTGATGTATGCTGTTGGTATTACTAAGCAAATACAGGCTGTAACTGCTTTTGAGCTTCTCCAGGTATTGCAGGCTTTCCATGCGGAAATCGAGGATGAGGGCATTCCAGGCATGGCGGATGTTTTCATCGGTCAGCGAAAGCCGGCTCAGTTTCCGGATGCCTTCGAAAAAGGCCGGTTCGGAAACCAGTCCTTTTTCCAGCTCATCAAAAAGAGGGTCGGCCTTGAGCAGGGAATAGTTGTTGCCGAAGTTATTTACTCCAAGCGCCGCAAATGCCTCGTCGGTTTTACGGGTGTCGATGTTCAGCAATACACCGCCGAGGTCGAAGATGATATTTTTTACTACGTGCATGATACGAAGAAGCGGAACCCGTTTGATTCCGCTTTGTGGGCCCACCTGGGCTCGAACCAGGGACCCTCTGATTATGAGTCAGATGCTCTAACCGGCTGAGCTATAGGCCCTCTCCCTGTAAAGGAAAGAATATATAAGACAGAACTTATTTACCGGTAAATAAGGCTGCAAATATAATCAAACCCGTTTAATTTAACGCTTCGTTAGATTATTTGCCGTTATTTTGCAGCTTCAAAATTAATTATGAAGAAAATAGTACTTCTTGTTCTTGCCTCTGTATCCGTATTCAGTTTATCAGCCCAAAATAAAAAGAAACCCATCGGCTTTACTTCGCAAACCGGCGATCATTTTATGCTGCAGTTAACCACTGATCACTGGATCGGAACTCCCGACAGCATTAGCTCTCATAAGAAAGGACTGGCCCGTGGCCTGAATGTGTACGTAATGCTTGACCAGCGGTTTAAAGGAGATCCCCGTTTCAGCGTTGCGTTCGGACTGGGAGTGGGTACCAGCGGTATGTACTTTAAAAACATGAGCATTGATATCAAGTCGAAGACGAATAAGCTGCCTTTCAATAATCTCGACAGCCTGGACCGTTTTAAAAAATACAAGCTCGCCACGGCTTTCCTGGAGGTGCCGATTGAGCTGCGCTTTTCTTCCAACCCGGAAAGAGATAATAAATCCATTAAAGGAGCCATTGGTTTTAAGGTGGGTACCCTGCTGAATGTGCATACCAAGGGAAAAACACTGCAGGACAAGAATGGCAAAACCCTTTATAATTACACGGCCAAGGAAACCGCCAAGCCATTTTTCAATTCCACCCGCATTGCTGCCACGGCCCGGGTGGGTTATGGCAATTTCTCCCTGGTGGCCAGTTACCAGCTCAACAACATCTTCAAAGACGGGGTGGCTGCTGATGTGAAACTTTTCCAGGTGGGGCTCTGTATCAGCGGACTTTAATTCAACGAACCATATTACGGATCCCGGCCTACGCCGGGATTTTTTGTTTGCCGCTGCCGGCAATGCCTTAACTTTGCGGCTCACTCTGCATCATGAGCGACGAAATAAAACACGAATGTGGCCTTGCCTTCATTCGTCTCCGCAAGTCTTTCAGTTATTATCAGCAACAGTATGGAACCGCTTTATATGGGCTTAACAAGCTGTACCTGCTTATGGAAAAGCAGCACAACCGTGGCCAGGACGGCGCCGGCATTGCTGCCGTAAAACTGAATACCGAACCTGGCTATCCTTTCATGCACCGGATACGCAGCGCTGCTCACCAGCCCATTGCCGATCTTTTTTCGCAGGTGGGAAAAGAGATCAATGAAATAGAAAAATATCAACCCGATATCAAGAATCATCCCGGCCTTATGAAAGGCCATCTTAATTTCCTGGGAGAGCTGCTGCTTGGTCACCTGCGGTATGGTACACAGGGAAAGAACAATGTTGAATTTTGTCATCCCTTCATAAAGCGTCATACCATCCCCGCCCGCAACCTGGCCCTGGCAGGAAATTTCAACCTGGTGAATACCGAGGAACTGTTCGGGCTTGTAAACATTGACCCGGGGGAATTTCAGCGGCAGAGCGACCTGGCTGCCATGATGGAAGTGCTGTATCATTTTGTGGTGAAGGCCGATGAATCACATCCCCAGCAGATGGATATTGTCAAAGTATTAAAAAAAGCGGTGCCGCTTTTTGATGGTGGGTTTAATTTCAGCGGCATCCTGGGCAACGGCGATGGTTTTGTAATGAGGGATGCACATGGTATCCGCCCTTCATACTATTACATCAACGACGACGTGATTGTTGCAGCCAGCGAACGGGCGGCCATACGCACCGCATTCAACCTGGGTGAAGATGAAGTGAAAGAACTGATGCCGGGTTGTGCCCTGGTGGTGAAGGCCGATGGCGCCTGCAGCATTGAACAGATTGTAGAACCCAAAGAACGGAAGGCCTGCAGCTTTGAACGCATTTACTTCAGCCGTGGCAGTGATGAAAAAATTTACCGGGAACGAATATCGCTGGGTTATAACCTGAGCGACACGGTTTTAAAAGCCATTGATTACGACCTGAAGAATACTATTTTCTCCTTTATCCCGAACACGGCGGAAACGGCGTTCTACGGGCTGATAAAAGGAGCAGAGGATTACCTGAATAAAATCAAGATTGAACGGATATTAAGCTGGAACAAGGATTTTGATGAAGAGAAACTATCAGAGATGGTGAACCGGAAGATCCGGATCGAAAAGATCGCCATCAAAGACGTTAAGCTAAGAACTTTTATCACCGAAGACAGCAGCCGGAATGAAATGGTGCAGCACGTATATGACATCACTTACGGAACCGTACGCAAGAACACGGATACGCTGGTGGTGATCGACGACAGTATTGTACGGGGAACCACGCTGAAAGAAAGTATTGTGCGTATGTTGTCGAGGCTGCAGCCGAAAAAGATCATTATTGTTTCTTCCGCACCCCAGATCCGTTACCCGGATTGCTACGGCATCGACATGAGCAAGCTGGGTGATTTTATTGCCTTCCGGGCAGCGGTGGAGTTGTTGCACGATACAGGACAGCAGGAATTACTGAATACCTTGCTGAACAAATGCAAGGAGATGCAGCGCAATAACCAGTTACACAGCGAAAACGTGGTGCGTCATATTTATAAGTCTTTTACCACGGAACAGATCTCGGACAAAATTGCAAAGCTGATCACCCCTGCCGGTCTGAACATTCCTGTTTCTGTGATCTATCAAACCATTGAATCATTGCATGAAGCCTGTCCAACGAATCTGGGCGATTGGTATTTCACCGGCAACTACCCCACACCCGGCGGCAACCGGGTATGCAACAAAGCCTTCATGAATTACATGGAAGGGAAGAATGTACGGGGATATTAAGGTTGGTGTTTTTTATTTTGTGCGACTGTGTTCTTCAGCATCATACCATTGTTTCAATCAGCCAAAGATTTCGTTTAATAGTCCCGCAAGGTGTACTCCGCCTTTCAGCAGCTGCTGGTTAACCACGCTGATGTATTTATAATTATAAGGATACCCAAGTTTATCATCCGGCTTTACATTGGCATAAATATTTTCTGCCAGCTGATACGAATGCCAGATCCATTCGCTGACGGGTTCTGATTGCCACTGTTTGCGTTGCTCTTTGCTTGTATGATTGATCACTGCAGCATACTCGGTATAACTCAGGTCCTGGAGGTCAATCAGCCGGTCGTCCCATACCTGGTGCAGGTTGTAGGGGTTGTTGAACCAGCTGAGCCGGATGCCGTTGCCACCCCGGTCGTCGGGCCTCCCGGTGTGCAGGGGCTGGTGAACATCGCCAACAATATGTATCAGCAGCCGCAGGTACATGAGTTGCTTATCCTGATCCAGGCTTTTATTTTTAAGTTGTTCTGTAAGCCAGTTGATCTTGGTGTAGGCATCAGTAGCCGTATCGGCAGCGAGGTAATTTTTTATATCAGATTCAGACATGCCGGACCTGAAGTTGATGTAATGCCAGGTATTAAGATAAGCAAAGCTGGAATCGGCTTTAATAAAGTCGGGCCAGGTGCTGGTAATGGCGATGGATTCCGTGCCGAGAATCTTTTGAATCTCCCGCTTAGCCTGGCGGGAAAGATAAGTATCAGCAATCTGCCCAACAATGCGGTGGCCTAATGCGCCCCAGCTAAAGCCCGATACGGGGAGATAAAAAAAGAAAGCAAGCAGTGCTGCTTTTTTAAACTGTTTGTTCATACTACTGAATTTATTTAAACTAAAAATGTATTTCTTTTAATCATTCCAGCACTTCAAACAGCAACAGCTGTGCTTTCTCCACGGGGTTAAAATTATTATCGGCAATAAATAGAAGGGTTTTGTGTCCGTTGGGCAATACGGGCCCGAAGGTGACACCTTCGATATTATCGGTATACATTCCCAGGTCATCCATATTCAAAAGCAGCTTCCGGGATACGGGCACAAAATCTGTTTTGTTCTTCAATACAGTATTGCTGATGTCTGTAGCCCCTTCCAGGTCTGCCACGAATAATTTGATGGTGCAGGCTAGCCGGCCGGTTGAAAAAGAGCGTTCAATTACCAGTAATTTATTATTTCCAATATCTAGAATATCCGGCACCCCGTTTATTTTAAACGCGGTTGGCTGATCGGGCGGATAAGCAACGGGCGACAGTTTGTATGCATACTGCC
>DMRT01000175.1 GCA_003455235.1 Chitinophagaceae bacterium | reverse complement strand
AGGTGTTTTTTGTAAACTGATACTGTTTTTTCAGCAGCGACCTGCCAGGTATAATGCTGCAGCACCTGGTGCTGCAGTTCCCCGTTCATGGTTGAACGGGCTGCTTCCTCCACGGCATGAAGAATGGTTTCGGGGTTGGCAGGATCACAGTAAAACGCCTGTTCCCTGAAATAGGAACGGGCGTAACCCTTCCCGGTGATCACCACCCGGCAGCCCATAGCAGCGGCTTCCAGGGACGAAAGTCCGCACACTTCAAACCAGCTTGGTAATACATGCACCCGTGCGGCAGCATAATAGCGGGCAAGCTCTTTCTGCGGCAGGTGATCGATAAATGAAACATTACCTGCTGCAATTTCCCGGCATTGCCGGTAGTAGCTCTGCTGGTTGGGAGCCGAATTACCAATCAGCAGTAAGCGATATGCCGTATCATTCAATGCCCGGATAAGATTGTACTGGTTCTTGATCCCTTCGATCCTTGCCACGCAAAGCACCAGGTTGTTCTCCCGTTCAGGAATTATAGCCGGTTTCCTGAACACAGCCGTATTCACTCCATTATGAATCACGGTATGAGCCGGCGCTATTCCATATGCTTTTACGAGATCTGTATATTCTTCTTCTGCCTGAACCAGTATTTCTCTGGCCCGGCTTAAGATTGTTTTTATACTCCGCCGATGCCCCATCCACAGGTAAGCGGTGCTCACCAGTTTGTCTTTCCCGGTGAGCCAGCGCAAAACCGTTTTCAGGTATTCGATGCCATCGGCCGGGAACAGGCTGAGCAGTGCACCGCTGACCCCACGCCGCTCCCGTTTATCATATTCCGAATAATTGATAAAAATGGTGGAGACCACAAATGGTTTTTTTGACCGGTTGATATGAACCAGTATATCCGCCGGGCGGATGATATTGAAAAAGTGAAGAAGGTCATACGATTCATAACTGATCTTCTCATTGGTCCTTTTAATATCCACGGCAATACCGGTCTGCTGCAGGTGCCTGGCAGTTTCGTTCACCTGGATGGTATCACCCCCGTGAACGGAATACAATGTTGACCGTACAATAAAAGCCACTTTCATGGATACCAGTAGATTTAGTTCATCCAATCCTTTTTTTGATAAATACAGCCGGCCTTCAGCGTTGTCCGATTACCCACGAAAAGAAACCTCTTTTGCCCTCATAAGGGCCCCCGCCAAGCCAACCTGAACGGACAAGATGAAGGAATCCATTCATCCAGCCGTAGCTCCTGCACTTTAATCGTGGGTTGATGGTATCGAGTTGCTTTCTCATGACCAGAATTTACCTGATTTTATACACCGTTTTTAACCACCGTTCGGGTAATAGTGAAAGGGCAAAAAGGCCATAACCCTGCAGCCGCATCGGGTTGGACCGGATAAGCTCATGGATGTTTTTCCGGGCTTTTGCCGGGTTATAATTATTAAACAGGTACTTTTTAGAGAGCAATGAGTAATAGGATCCCTTCTTTATCCGGGATGTATCCTGCCGGTCGAGGATGCGTCGGATCTCATCACCGTTTTTTTTATCGATGAACCCGTTCCTCAGTGCCTCGTATTTTAATTTCCGGAAGCGACTGCCCCTCCACCTTTCATCCATGGTGAATGAATCGGGGCTGAACCGCACTTTCACGAGCACTTCTTTCAGGTTGTGAACCTTTCCCCGTTTGATGAGTTGCTGCCACAAGAGGTGATCTTCAAAACTGTGTGCATTCATGTCGTACATCCCGCAGCTGATTACAGCCTGCTTGCGGTAGATCACTGTTGTGTGAGAGAAGGGGCAAACTTCCACCGGCAATGCCTGGATGCTTTCGTCGGTATAGGCAGGATATTCGAAGGAGAAAACGGGATTGCCATCTTTATCAATATAAGCCGCATCGGTTCCAACCAGTACATAGCCGGGGTGCGTTGTCATAAAATCGTGTTGCTTCCGGAGGCGGTCAGGTAAACAGATATCATCTGCATCAAAGCGGGCAATCAACTCTGCATTGGCATTCATCAGGCCCATATTCAATGCTGCAGAAACACCCTGGTTGGTTTGATTGATCAGTCTTATACGTTCGTCTTTGAACGAGCGGATGATCGTTTCTGTTTCATCCGTGGATCCGTCGTTGATGATCAGCAGTTCAAAATCTGTGAATGTCTGGTCCAGTACGGAGGCAATGGCTTCGCTGATGTATTTTGCTGCGTTGTAGGCAGGCATAAGTACTGTTATTGATGGAACTGTGTTATGCATGTCTGCTAATCGTATCAAGTTCTTTAATATTTACCAGCAACAAAAGTTCTAAAAACACCACTACTGATAGTTGTTCAAACCAGTAGTCGATGGCAAAGGCTCCGAGCATAAATAACAGGATGGGCAAACCGTATGATGGATGTTTTATTAGTTGCCTGAAAAAAGAAACATAGAAAAGGAAAAAACTCAGCAAACCCAGTAACCCATATTCGCTCAGCAGCTGATCGTATGTGGAATTGGGGCTGTTGACGATGGAATGAAGCTCATCACGGCTGGTAAAATAATAAGAAAAAAGGTCGAGATGATTGGTTCGGAAATCATCATTGATATAGGCAAATCGGGCCGGGTATCCCCCGGCTATTTGCATGGCAGTTGCCCGGAATGCCAGTTTGGAAGAAAAATTGCCCATCCCTGCTCCGGTAAGTATCTTTTGGGGGTGATCACGCAGGTAGTGAAAAGTCTGGCGGAATGCGATCATCTTGCCGGGCAATGATGGATACGGAATTTCACCCGAAGCCAGGGGCATGGCATTGGCATTGTTTGCAACAAATCCCTTCAATCTTTCCTGGGAAACGGAAATATTGTCTTTATGCTGAAACGCCGGGGTGTGAATACTGTCACCCGGGATCACCGGCCTTTCTTTTGGATCCGGTGCCTGTACGGCTACAGCAACTGCTGTATTTTTTCGGCTTCGCTCTAAATCGGAGCGGGCGATACTGTCGAGATGCAGTTGGGCAACTTTTTGTTTCCGCTCATCTGCATTGAGGGTACTGTCAGGTCGTTCGGTAATACGGATTTCCGCAGCAGGAGTAACGTCATTTTTTTTCTTTATCCCCAACAGCTGCTGGTAGGCCGAAACGAAGTATTTATTATTCTGCGGGGAAACTTTTACCAGGAAGGTAACCAGCATCAGCAGGCAAACCACTATAATGCTTTTCTGTTCCTTGCGGCTTTGAAAGAAAAAAACGAACAACAGCGTGCCAAAAAGGAGCAAGTTGCCGATGTTACTGCCGGTTAGTACCAAAACAGCCATGCACAAAATTGTCATGGCGTATTTGCCCCGTAACAGGAAGTACAGCACCCCGAACACGTTCAATACTGCGTTGGTGGTGGAAGTATCAAAGCTGATACCCTTGATGTAATCGCCGGTACCGATAAAATATTTCTGGTATTCGCCCTGGTAGCGGTAGGGATTAATGGCGCCCGTTTCCCAGATGATGGCGGCATAGGTACCAAGCGAAACAGCCGCATTGATGATAAAAAAAACCAGGATCGTCCGGTGAAGCGTTTCAATACCGTTTTTATCAACAGCTATTTTTATCTGGTGAACTGCCAGGATGCAAAACAACCAGAACAGTATTCCCGTTACCATGACCGATCCATAATTTAGATCTCCCAGCTTTCCGCTTACCAGCCAGTTGAGGACGGCAATGCCAATAATAAAAAGATAAAAAAGAGGCAGACGTGAATTTCTTTTGGCAAACCCGAACTTAAAGTTCGGTCGTAAAACGAAAACCAGTAGAAGTATAACAGCTTTTACAACCAGTTTTACATTTAAAAAAGACACCAGGAAGGCAAGTAATAACCAGTCAACAGAATATACCCTGTTTTTTAACTCGGCAACAATTTGACTTTTGCGCACCCTGAGAATTGTCTAAACGTTAAGGATCGGTTTACCTGGCAGTATCCTTAAATCGGTAAAACCCGGAATCAGGTTGCCTGCCCGGAGCGGCTTTGTTGTACAGCCAATTCCCAATCATCCCGTCGCAACTGTTTGGTCAGTATCAGACAGGCGAAATATATTAAAATGGCGGTAATGAGAATCAACCATGTATTGGCAAACAACCAATTTGCCAGAAAGCCACCTGCCATTGCATACATGAGCGGAAGCATGAAAACAAAAACACTATTCCTGAATTTTCGGACACCCGCATACCTGGAAAACAATACGGCTTGCACAAAAAGTGTTAAAAGATATGCAGTGGCAGCGCCCTCTCCACTAAAGAAATGAATCAAGATAGCAGTAGCAATAAGATTAACAATAAGGCTGATAAATGAAATATAAAATAGCCTCTTGAACTCCCCAAGTGCTAAATGAATCGTCCACAAAAAATTATTGAAATATAAAACGGGCATACATGCAGAAAGTATTAAAACAACCGATTTATTGACAGAACCATATTTATTGGCAGTAATAATATCAATAAGCGGCACCCATAGGATATTAAGCACTAAAGCTACCAGGCAGGAAACAATTATCTCAAGCTTCAACAAACCCAGCAGGCCAGTTCTTTTTGCATCTGTTATATCGGCCCCGTTGTGAAATACTTTAGAAAACCGGGTGATCAACACGGGTGCAATGATCAGCAATGGCAGTGTAGCAACTTCAAAAACCTTATATGCAAAACTGTAATTCGCCAGTATAATATTGGAAGACAGGAGCCCAAGCAATATCCAGTCTAATCTCACTATAACCGTAGAAAATATGGAAGACCCCAGCAGTGGTAATGACTCTTTAATAAGATTTATATAATTCGTCTTATCCCATCGATACGTTACCGGGAACCTTAATTGATATTTTGCTATGAGTAAACAAAGTAAAAGCTCAGCTACATCCCCGGCAATAAAGATCAGGATGATGTTTTTAAGACTTAACAAATTCATGAAAGCAAACACAGTCAACAAAATGCAGCGCAAAATATTAGAGCAAACTGACATGTAGAGCAGGCTTTTAAACCGCTCCATCCCTGTGGCTAATTGCTTAAAAGGCATTGAAAAAAACACCATCAGCTTTCCGAGGCCCAATGCCAGTAATACCTGGTGGCTCTGAAAAAAGTCCTTAAAAAAAAAGCCGCAGCTGACAAAAAGGCCATATCCCAGAAGGCCGGAGAAAAAAACATGCATAACAAACGCCGGAAACATGATATCAGCATTATTTCCGGTTGCTATTTTTTTTATGACTGCCTGGTCAATCCCAAAGGACAGGATATTGAATGCCGTGAGTAAAACGGCAAGAGCCCAGTTTATTTCTCCAAAATCGTTTTTTTCCAGGTTTACAGACAGTATATAGAAAATAGCAAGTCCGCAAAGCTGGTTGATGATTACCTGCGCCGAATTGAGTGAAATATCCTGGATGATTTTTTTTCTCATAATAACTCTTCGCTAATAATGAAGAGAAGTTTGAATATTAAAACGATCTGGTTTTTTTCTTGTTAAACTCATTAATTACTTCATTATAAAAAACAATATGCTGTTGTACCGAGTGGGTAATGTCAAATCTGTCAGAAACTGTTTTTTTTCCTGCACCGGCTATTTTTTGCCGGAATTCCCTGTCTTCCACTAACAGATTAATTGCTTTTGCAATACCTTCTATATCATCGGGGTTTATAAGCAATCCATTTTCTCCGTCCACGATCAGTTCCGGACCGGAGCTTTTCACCGTATAAATAACAGCACAGCCTGCAGCCATCGCCTCAAGCGGGGCCAGGGAAAAGCATTCAGAATAAGAAGGGAATACCGCGACTGCAGCTGTTGCCAGTTCATCAAGCAGCCTTTCTCTTGAAACATGGCCGTAGAAACAGACAGAATCGCTCGCTTTTTTATCGAGTATCTTTTTTAATTCCTTTACCGGCCCTTTCCCAAACACATGTAATGTTACTGAAGGGTTCCGTCTTTTTACAAGATTCCAGGCCGTTAAAAGAGAATGAATGCCTTTACTTTGTATTAGGGTTCCCGTAAAGATCACTTTAGTGTCGACTTTCTCAGTCATACTGACCAATCGGGTATTAATGCTGTTATAAAGAACAGAAAAATCCTTAGTAAGACCAAACAGCTTTTTGGTTTCACGGGCTGTATATTGACTAACAGCGGAAACTGCATCTGCCCTGTTCAATAGATTTTTTTCAGCCCGGAATATTCTCTTGTGCAACGGGTTATTCATTTCTTTCCTGGAATAGCTATGAGAGCCATGCAATTTCACTACCAGGGGAATATTAAATTCGGGGACATGAATAGCAGTTAAACTGTTATGTAAAAAAGTATTCCAATCAGGCATTTCAATTACATCAATATGGTATTGCTCAACGATCTTTTTAATGAAAGTAAAAAGCTTTTTACTTGAAATTTCTGTATCCCAGTGCAAAAGGGATGAATATTTCAGGCATCGCCGGAAGAATAAATCCGTGACCGAATAATTGTTCCTTATCAATCCTCTATCACTCATGTATCTTAAACGCCACACTTTTACTCCGTGATCTTCTTCATAACCTGCCTGCTTATAACCATGCGGATACAGGCCAACTGTGTATACGTTGTGCCCCTGCTTTACCAGTTCTCGTCCGAGTACGTTTACCATGGTTCCAATTCCCCCGATTTTACCCGGAGGATATTCTTCACATATGTACAGGATATTCATTGCAGGGTAAATACTGAAATAGTTTTTGCCATTATTTATTAATAGTCTGAGTCTAAAGTTAGGTAAGAAAGTCCACCTGCATGGTCGTGCAAGGCCTGGCTGATTCAAGCGAATTTTCCGGCTCATTTCATAAATGCAGGGAGTACTCTTTTTTCCAGGCAGCAGTTAACAAGTATGCCCGTAAGCCAGCTTAACCTGCTGGCAACCCCGTTAAAACTTATTACGATTTATTACCTGAACCTGTTTTAACCTAAAAACAATTTTATGAGAAGGATCTTTTTCGTTTTTTGTATGCTTACCGGAACAGCCGCTTTTGCCCAGACAGACAGTTCGGCCAGCAACCTGCTGAATGAACTGGAAGGTAAGCAACCGGCAGCAGCGCAAAAAAAGGCGGCCAAAGTTTTTATGTCTCACCGGCTGATCAATGCCAATACCACCGAAATGCTTACCAAGGGACACCTGGAATTTAAGGTGGTGCACAATTTCGGCGACATCGGGGGTACCTTCGGCGGCGTTAAAAATGCTTTCGGGCTCGACAATTCCACCGACATCAAGATCGGGTTTGCCGTGGGTGTTACCAAAAACCTGAACATAATGGTTTCCCGTAACAAAGGGTTCGGTAACGTAACCCAGCTATGGGAAATGGCCGCCAAATACCGCATCATGCAGCAGATGGAAAATGATCCTTCCCGTCCTTTATCGATCGCATTGTTTGCCAATGGCGTTGCCTCCTCAGTAAAACACAGCCTGGATTCCACGAAGGAACACTTCTATCCCACCACCTCCAGCCGGCAAAGCCAGGTGCTGCAGCTGATGATCGCCCGCAAATTCGGGAAGATACTCAGCTTCCAGCTCAACCCCACCTACGTACACACCAATTACGTGGTGCCGGGAGATGTCAAAAATATTTTTGCCTTTGGTGCGGCCATCCGGGTACCTATTTACAAACAGTTTGTGTTTATTGCCGATTATTTTCATCCTTTCCGTTCCGGTGGCAATACGGATAACCTGAAAACCAAATACGGCGTGAACCTGTATGATGTATGGGGTGTAGGGCTGGAACTGGTTACACCCGGCCACGTTTTTCACGTGAATTTCACCAACACACATTCCATCCTCGAAAACCGGTTTCTTACCCGTACAACCACCAACCAATTCCGCTGGGGATTCACCGTTGCAAGAGACTTCGTTCTGTTCAAGAACAAGAAGAAGAAATAAAGCTCTATTGAGAACTGAAACAAAGGCTTCCTTTCGGGAAGCCTTTGTTTCAGTTCTC
>DMRT01000337.1 GCA_003455235.1 Chitinophagaceae bacterium | reverse complement strand
AAAAAAATGATCGTAGGCGCTCTTGTTGGCGGCCTGATTCTTTTTGTATGGCAGTTTCTTACCTGGGGCGCCCTCAATCTTCATGAGGCGCAGCAGAACTATACTCCCAAACAAGACAGTATTTTAAGCTACCTGAATTCGCAGTTCAGCGAAGACGGCGCTTACTTCCTTCCCACCTATGCACCCGGTACATCCCGGGAAGAAATGGAAAAGCAGATGAAGGCCAGGAAGGCAAGCCCTGGGCGCAGGTGGTATACCACAAATCCATGCCCGGCATGAACAAGATGTTTATGAACATGGGCCGCAGCTTGCTGGTGAACATGGTGGTGGTTTGGCTGCTTTGCTGGCTGCTGGTGAAAATTCCCACACCATCCTTCGGCACTGTTTTCATCGGAACCATCGGAACCGGGCTTATCGTGTTCCTCAATGCGCCTTACCTGATGCATATCTGGTATGGAAGCTTTGACCTGATGGCTCATTTTGTAGATGCACTCGTAGGTTGGGGTGTTACCGGTTTATGGCTGGGCTGGTGGCTGCGCAGAGGGAATGCATAAGAAGACGAAAAGTAAATAGAGTACATAATGTAGTAAAGGCGGGTTGAAGAACCTGCCTTTACTTTTTAGGTACATGCGGTGATTGTTATCCTTCTTTGCGCAGGGCCTGCCATGTCCATATTGCACCCAGCAGGTCAACCCCGCCAAAGCCTGCCAGGATCGGCGGCGCCAGCTTCAGCAGTACCAGGCCGGCAAAAGCAACGCATACAAATACCCGGGCATGCACCGTGAACCCGAACATCGGTTTGTTATTGGCGGCACCATTGCGATGATAATAATAAGCAATGCAAAGCGTAAGAATGCCCACCACCCGGATCCATACTTCATTGGTTTCGGGAAGCTGGATCGTTTTCAGAAAAAAATTGGGGATGAAGAGCAATGTAGCGCCTACTACATACAGGTAGAGCCCAAAATAGAAGATTGTTTTAGCGGATGAAGACATAACAACTGTTTTGGTGAAGAAACAAAATAATATTTCCATACGAATAGTGCAAACAACCGTGCTGCCCGTTGTTAACCACTTGTTTACAATCGTTATATTTCTGTGAAGGCAGATGTTGTGGTAAGATTCTTGTGTTTATGCATTGTCAAACAATCTGAATTCAACACAATTTTTCACATCTAAACAAAGGCAAATGAAAAAAAATTACAGGCTGAGTAACCTTGCTTCCGGATCGTTTGTACCGGTAAAGGTCATGCTTGCCCTTCTGCTTACCGTTATGGTAACGGCCGGCTCGCTTGCGCAGGGTAACCGGCGTGGCGGCGACCGTGGCAACGGGGGCTGGAAGGAACGGGACGAACGCCGAAACGATGTGGCTATGGAACGGGGTAATAAGGGCGACTGGAAACGGAACGATGAAAATCGTAACCGAAACTATGATCCCGGCAACACAAACCGTGGTCGCAACGACGAATGGCGTAACAACCGTGGCAATGATCAATGGAACAGCCGGAGGGGCAATGACAATCCCGGCAACCGCGGTAATGAACAATGGAATAACCGCCAGCGGAATGAAAACCGGGGTAACAGCGATTGGGGTCGTGAACGCCGCGGCGATAACGACATGGCCCGCAGGAACGATGGCTACCGCAGGAATATGTACACCCGCGACCGGCCCGGTTCTCGCCCGGTATACAATTACGACCGCCGGCCCGTTTACAACCGCTACGATCCATGCTGGCGTTACAGTTACCTCCCGAGGCGAAACAGTTATTTCTACAGCGTACCGGCATCGTATTTCAGCATCAGTTTCGGCGGATTCAGTTACCGCTACTGGGATGGCGTGTTTTACCGTCCGTACAACAACCTGTTCACGGTTTGCGCACCACCCGTGGGTATCAGTATAAATATACTGCCCGCCGGGTGCAGCCGCATTTATGTAAGGAACTACCCGTATTATTATTACAACGGAACCTATTACGACCAGCGTGGAAGCAACTACTATGTGGTATCACCGCCGGTAGGTGCTGTAGTGGAAAGCATACCTGACGGGTATGAAACCGTGGTGATCGACGGGGAAACCTATTACGTGGTGGACGGAGCCCAGTACAAACCCGTGATCGTGGAAAACGGAGAGATATGGTATGAAGTGATCAAGGCGAACTGAGCAAATCATTCGTAAAAGAAACAGGAAGGCCAAGCACTTCCTGTTTTCATTTATATAACCACCTAACTAACGCCTTGTTGGTACAAAAGAACAGGAAGGCCAATCCTTCCTGTTGGGTTTCATCTTTATTCTTCGAGGTTCTAAGTAACTTCTTAATAACGCCTCCCGCCTTGTGAACGAGATAAGCACCGGGAGGCGTTTATGATCCGGCTTTCAAAAGTCCGGTTGCTGCCGCCAGGTTTTTTGTCCGGTACAACAACACATAATAAGCTGGTTGAGGGGTATATAAAAAGCCTTCATTGCTAAAGGCTTTTCACAGGATTCTTAATTTGGTAACGATGGCCCATCGGGTTCACCGGGTTTTCATAGAAAGGATTCAATCGGTTTCGGAGGATCAGGATTTCTTAACAACACAAAGATGCAGGGAGGCAGAAGAATAAACCGTAAACCCTTTTGTGATTCTGTTGTAGATGTTTTACGATGTGGATAAACCGGCTGCAAAAAAGGAGATGTCATTCAATCAACCGTGAAGAGTAAACTTAGTCCGGCAATATACCCGCTGCCCGTGGTTATGCTTTTCCCGGCATGAAACATTAGTATGGGCCCTACTACCCCCTGATCTTTGCCAAAGCAGAGACCTGCCTGAAGCTGGTATCCCCAGAATTCCTTATGGGCTCTTTTATCATTTGAATTTTCATAGTAGTTTACAATATTGGTATACCCGGCACCTGCTCCAATAATGAACCCGAACCGGGAATGATCGCCGTTCCCGGATGCGGCACCAAGCCGTAAGCTCAGCATCAGCGGGGCATTGATGCCGAAGAATGTACCCTTGTCGAGATTCCATCCCACAGTTACGGGAAGGTTGAGCAACAGGGAAAAACTGCTTGTTTTAAAAAATTTAATTCCCGGGCCAATGGTTATTGAAGGCAGCCAGGCCACCTTGGAATTATCTTTCCAGGCACCAAAAATGGAAATGCCACCTTCCAGGTTTGCACCGACCGTTTTTTGCGAACGTGCTGTAAAAAAAGAAGCAACGCTGAAAACAGTTATTAATACCAATTTTTGCA
>DMRT01000124.1 GCA_003455235.1 Chitinophagaceae bacterium | reverse complement strand
ATCCACCAAGGCATTCACCGGCCAGCTGGCGGTGTTAACCATGATGGCATTAAAAGTGGCAAAAGAAAAAAAGACCATCAGCGAAGAACGCTACCGCCGCTTGTTAATTGAGCTGGAATCGGTGCCCGAAAAAGTAAGTGCCACCCTTAAAGGAGCCGATGCGGTAAAGAAGATTGCAGAAAAATACAAAGGAGCCGGCGATGCCCTGTTCCTGGGCCGTGGGTATAATTTCCCTATTGCACTGGAAGGTGCGTTGAAATTAAAAGAGATCTCTTACATACATGCAGAAGGATACCCGGCTGCCGAAATGAAACACGGACCCATTGCCCTGGTGGATGAGAACCTGCCGGTGATCTTTATCGCCACCAAAGATTCGTACCACGAAAAAATAGTAAGCAACATACAGGAAATCAAAGCCCGGAAAGGAAAAGTAATTGCCATCATTACCGAAGGCGATGAAGTGATTCCAGGCATGGCCGATGAAGTGCTGTATGTACCACCGGCCGATGAGATCATCGCCCCCATGCTGAGCACCATCCCGCTGCAGCTGCTGAGCTACTATGTGGGCATTGCCAAGGGCGTGGATGTAGATAAGCCCCGTAATCTTGCTAAATCGGTTACGGTTGAATAACCTGTCATAATTTTTTGTAGTTTAGGGAGGTTTGTAGTTTGTAGTTTAAGATTTGCCGCTGCAAAAGCAGCCCCTGCCGGAAAGATAACTGCAACCCGCAAACTACAAACCCAAAACTTGGTATGAACATCATTCAAAAACACCCGGTAAACAACCTCGGCTATAATTTCGTTGAGAAGAAATACATCCCCAAAGGAAAAGACGAATACCACCTCCGCAATACACAAAACAAGAGCGGCATCAAATACCGCAAGCTCAACGCCGGTGAAATAGAGGCTCTCATCCGCAACCGCAATACATCCGACGACTGGAACAAGATCTTTGTTTCCCGCGAGTTCAATCCCGAGCTGGTACGCAACTGCAAATTTCACGGGCTGATCCGCATCGGCAAACTGGAGCCCTTTTACCTGGAATTTCATAACCTGCGCATGCCGGTGGGCCTGTACAACAGCACCATCATCAGCTGCGACCTGGGTAACAATATCTGCATCGACAATGTGAATTACCTCAGTCACTATATCATCGGCAACGATGTAATGCTGGTGAATGTAAACGAACTGGCCACCACCGACCGGGCCAAATTCGGCAACGGCATTCTTAAAGATGGTGAAGAAGAGCGCACCCGGGTATGGATCGAACTGTGCAATGAAGCCGGCGGCCGAAGCGTGATCCCCTTCAACGGGATGCTGGCCGGTGATGCCTGGCTCTGGAGCAAGTACCGCGACGATGAAACACTTCTTAAAAAATTCAAGGAGCTTACCGAAAAACGCTTCGACAGGCAGCAGGGATATTATGGCCAGATCGGCGACCGCACCGTGATCAAGAATTGCAAGATCATCAAAGACGTATGGGTGGGAACCGATGCCTACTTTAAAGGAGCCAATAAATTAAAAAACCTTACTGTGAACAGTGATGAGAAAAGAAGGTCACAGATCGGTGAGGGTTGCGAACTGGTAAATGGCATCGTTGGTTATGGCTGCCGTATCTTCTATGGCGTGAAAGCCGTTCGCTTCGTAATGGCATCGCATTCGCAGTTGAAATACGGCGCCCGGCTGATCAACTCCTACCTCGGCAATAACTCCACCATTTCCTGCTGCGAAGTTTTAAACTCCCTGATCTTCCCGGCGCATGAGCAGCACCATAACAATTCATTTTTATGTGCGGCTGTGGTGATGGGACAAAGCAATATGGCTGCCGGCGCCACCATCGGCAGCAATCACAACAGCCGGGCGGCAGATGGCGAAATAGTGGCCGGGCGTGGGTTCTGGCCGGGTCTGTGCGTAAGCCTCAAGCACAATTCCAGGTTCGCTTCGTTTACCATTATTGCCAAAGGCGATTTCCCGGCCGAACTGAACATTCCCGTTCCTTTCAGCCTGGTAAGCAATGATGTGGCGCATGATAAACTGATGGTGATGCCAGGATACTGGTTCATGTACAACATGTACGCCCTGGCACGCAATGCCTGGAAATATGTTGACCGTGATCGCCGGACGGAGAAAATCCAGCGAATAGAATATGATTTCCTGGCACCCGATACCATCAATGAAATGTTTGATGCGCTGCACCTGCTGCAGCAACTGAAGCCCACCGCTTCCGGCACGGCCGAAGTAACCGGCTGGGAAAACACCGGGCGCAAAACCGAAATACAGAAAGTACCTCAGTCCATTAAAATATTCAGGGAACTGGTGCAATTCTACGGAGCCGTGGAATTGATGAACCACTTCAACAAAAATAAATTTGCCGACTTTGATTCATTTAAGAAATCACTTTCTGCCAAAGTACAGCGCAGCGAATGGCTGAATATCGGCGGGCAGCTTATTCAAAAAAACGAGGTGGAACAACTGAAACGGGACATCAAGGCGGATAAAATAAAAAGCTGGGATGAACTGCACCAGTTTTACCGCAAAGAAGGCCAGGCCTATGATGCCGACCGGCTCAACCATGCCTACACCTCATTACTGGAAATACTGAACATCACCCCCAAACAATTCACCCCTGCCCTGTTCAAACAGCAACTGCAGCTGGCGCTGGATACCAAAGAATGGATGTGCAAGGGCATCTTCAACTCCCGGGCCAAGGATTACAACAACCCCTTCCGTAAAATGGTATATGATACCAATAAAGAAATGGAAAAAGTAATCGGCCGCCTGGAAGACAACAGTTTTATCCAGCAGCAGGTAGCCGAACTGGATGCCATGAAGACACTGGTGAAATCGATGTTAAAAAAAATCAAATAACGCTTGTTTTGTAGCCGGTACGTTAAATTCATTTCACCAAAAATTTAACGTATGAAAACGATTACACTAACAGCATGCATTTTTTTCTTAGCCTTCTCGGCACAGGCCCAAACCAACACACAACCGGGCTGTTACCCTTTTCCAAAAACGATATCGGTAACCGGCAGCGCTTCCATGGAAGTGATCCCGGACGAGATTTATGTGCAGGTAGACCTGCGGGAATACAAAAAGAGAGGAGAAGAAAAGACCGAGCTTGAAAAGATCAAAGCTGATTTTCTGAACAGCTGCCGGGCCGCCGGCATTGCCGACAACGACATCTCCGTAGCATCTTACGATGGATATAACCTGGCCAATATCTGGCAGCGGAGAAAAAAAGACCCGGAACTCCTGGCGTCCATCTCTTACCAGGTAAAATTCAGCAACACCAAACTGATCGATGATCTGGTGAATAAACTCGACGACCAGGCCACCAATAATTTCCGTATCACCCGAACATCGCACAGCAAAATAGTGGAATACCGCAGGCAACTGAAAGTGCAGGCCGTGAAAGCCGCCCGGGAAAAAGCCGTTTACCTGACCGAAGCGGTAAACGAACAACTCGGGCAGGCTATTGAAATAAATGAACCCGAAGAGTTCGTGAGCTCGGACGTGGCTACCGGTGCCTACCGCGACCGCTACAAAGCCATCAGCGAAAACACCGTTAGGCTCGACCAGTCGAAGAATGCCTACTATGGCGTTACAGACGAAGGAGTGGATTACCGGAAGATCAAACTCCGTTTTGAAGTAAAAGTGCTGTATGCATTAAAGTGATTGCAATCGCCTGAACCACTTAGCACATAGTATGACAGAGAAAACAAATCAATTTGGATACTCAGTTCCGGGTGTGTCTATGTGGTTCCCTATCTTTGCTCCTCAATTTTTTACAGTGAGAAAACTTGTTTTATTTTTTGTTTTATGCGGCTTTGCATTTACTGCCAAAAGCCAGACCATTGCCCAGATGAAAGCCGTACTGGACACTACCAGCAACCCGATCGGTTTTGTGAAATATGTACTAAAGAAAAAATACTATATCGACACCGTTACCGTGGTAAGCACGGCCCAATTCCTGGGTAAGGCCGACAGCCTGGCTTATCACGGAAAGACCGGCAAAACATACGGGCCTTTTAAAAAAGAGAAGATACTGGTGAAAGTGCTCACCAAAGCGCCCAATACTTTTTACCACGTGAATCATATCCTGATTGATACGGCTGTGTTCGACAGCGCCTTTGCCGAATCGCTGGCAGATACCATTATGGCGAAAATAAAAGCGGGCACTACTACGTTTGCGGCACAGGCGGGCGTGTACAGCGCCGATCATGTTTCGGCTGCCAAAGGCGGCGACCTGGGATGGTTCATCAAGGGGGTGATGCTTCCGCAACTGGACAAAGAGCTCAACAAACGGAAAAAAGGAGAAATGTTCAAGGTTTGGTCCGAATCGGGCCTTCATATTGTACGTATTGCCGACAACCCCAAAGAAGATACCGGCTTTGCCCTGCTGCTGCGGGTAATTCTATAACCATAGATTCAACATAAAAGAAAAGGGAGTGCAGGTGCACTCCCTTTTCTTATCCACCCATCAGGTAAGCGATATGGCCTGTTTGTTCTTTTTCCGGTGCGAACGCCTGTACAGCAATTCCACGATCAATGGAAAGATGAGCAGGGTAAGAATGGTGGAACTCACCAATCCCCCGATCACCACAATAGCAAGCGGTTTTTGTGTTTCACTGCCGATGCCGGTTGAGATAGCTGCCGGGAATAAACCAATGGCCGCCATCAAAGCAGTCATCACCACGGGCCGGATCCTCGTTTTCACTCCTTCCTTTACTGCCGTTACCAATGGTATTTTCTGGTGAAGGTTTTGTTTGAACACCGATATCAGGATCACGCCATTCTGTATGCAGATGCCAAAGAGTGCAATAAACCCGATGCCGGCTGAAATACTGAAGATGGTGCCCGTGAGGTGGAGTGCCAGGATGCCACCGATCAGTGCAAAGGGCACGTTGATCAATACCAGCCCGGCATCCAGTGCATTGCCGAAACTGATGAAGAGCAGGATGAAGATCATTACCAACACCACCGGTACCACCTGTGCCAGTTTTGCCTGTGCCCTCACCTGGTTCTCAAACTCACCCGCCCATTCAATGTGAAAGCCTTTTCCCGGTATTACCTGTTTGTTCACCTTTGCCTGTGCTTCGGCAATGGTGCTTCCCATATCCCGTTCACGGATCGAGAATTTAATAGCAATGAACCGGGTATTCTTATCCCGGTAAATGAATGCCGGGCCTGTGATCGTTTTTATATCGGCAATGAGTTTCAGGGGAACCTTTGATCCGTGGATGGTGGGCACCCGCAGTTCGCTGATGGCCGCTTCGGTATTTCGGTAATCTTCCGGGTAGCGGATGCGTATGTCGAACTTCCGCTCCTGCTGATAAAAAGTGGAAGCCGATTTACCGCCGATGGCCATTTCGATCACCGAGTTGGCATCGGCCGTGGTAACACCGTACAGGCCCATTTTCTGTTCATCCAGCAAGATGCTTAGTTCGGGCTGGCCGATGTTGCGCATAATGCCCAGGTCTTTGATACCCCTCACCGTGCCCAGGATAGTATAAACGCTGTCGGCCATCTTATCCAGTTTCTCCAGGTCGTTGCCGAATATCTTCACGGCCAGGTCGGCATTGATACCAGCTACCGCCTCGGCCACGTTGTCGATGATGGGCTGCGAATAATTGTACACCACCCCCGGAAACTGTTTCAGCTTTTTATCCATCTC